>JAQCNR010000277.1 GCA_028274925.1 Halovenus sp. | reverse complement strand
CAACAGTTGTACGGAATGGTTGCCGACTTCAACGAACGGGCGGCAGTCCGGGACGACCGCAAACCACACGACGAGTACGTCGCCCGCGAAATCGACCGGACGGTCAGCGCTGTCTCAGAGCACTACGACCGCTTCCGGTTCCACCGAGCGGTCAACGAAATTCGGACGCTGGCCGCCCTGCTGGGCCAGTACCGCGAGTTCGACACGCCACAGGAAGCGGTGTATCGCCGCGGATTGCGCGTGCTCGCCCGCCTGATTGCACCCATCGCTCCGTATCTCGGCGAGGAGATGTGGAATATGCTCCGGGGCGGCGGCCTCGTTGCGGCGGCCGACTGGCCCGAACCAGACTCGGCAGTCGAGCAGGGCGATGTCGAGCGCCGGATTGTCGAGCAACTCCGTGACGACGTCCGGGATATCGTCGACGTGGCCTCGATTACAAACCCACAGGAAATCGATGTTGTGCTCGCACCAGAGTGGAAATACACCGCCCACGATATCGCTCGCGACGCCGACGAGACTGATGCCCTCGTAGGCAAGGTTATGGAGCGAGAATCGATGCAGTCGGTCGGAACGGCGGCACAGGAGTACGCCGCCGAGTTACAGGGCCGCCAGCAAGAACTGCGGCCGACGCTGTCGCCGGCGGCAGAGCTTGAGTTGTTAGAACGGGCGTCGTGGCTGCTCGAAGACGAGTTCGAGACCACTGTGCGAGTTCGCCGCGCTGACCCGGACGGCGAGTTCGCCGGCAAGGCAAAACCGGGCAAGCCAGCGATTCACATCGAGTAAGAGGGTCCTCGATTCGGGAATGGGCGTCTGTAGGGTATAGTCACGCGTCGTCGAGTAGTTCGAACGTACAGCGTCGACAGAAAACTGGGTTCGGGCTTAATCGAGCATCTGGTCGGCGATAGTGTTGCGCAGCACTTCGCTCGTTCCTTCGTAAATCTCGTTGATTTTCGCGTCGCGGAGGAACCGCTCGGCAGGGAAGTCCTTCACGTAGCCGTAGCCGCCGTGAATCTGGATGCCTTCGTTGGCAACTTCACGGGAAACCTCCGAGGCGTACAGTTTCGCCTGCGCGGCCTCTTTGCGGTACTCCTCGCCGTTCATCTTCAGGTCGGCCGCGCGGTGCATCAGCATCCGGGCCGCCGAAATCTTCGTATCCATGTCGGCGAGTTTGTGCTGGATAGCCTGGAAGTCGCTGATTGGCTGGTCGAACTGTTCGCGGTCCTGTGAGTAGGCGAGCGCCTCGTCCAGCGCAGCCTGCGCGATGCCGACCGACCGGGCAGCAATGGTGATTCGGCCGCCGTTGAGCGTCTTCAGTGCCTGAATCATTCCCTCGCCCTCGCCGCCGATGCGGCGGGATTCCGGGATGTGAAGGTCGTCGAAGCGCAGTTCTGCGGTCGGACAGCCCTTGTCCCCGAGTTTGTCCTCCGTCCCTTCGACGATGAATCCGTCATCCTCTTCGGGGCGAATGATGAACGACGAGATGCCCTTCGCGCCGGCGTCTTCGTCAGTCTTTGCGAGGACGATGACGGTGTCAGCGACCGAGCCGTTGGAAATCCAGAGCTTGCCACCGTTGATGACGTACTCGTCGCCATCTGCTTCGGCGGTCGTGTCCATCGCCGGGGCGTCACTACCTGCGCCGGCTTCCGATAGTCCGAAGGCACCGATTTCCTGGCCCTCTGCCAGCGGCGTGAGGTACTCCTCTTTCTGTTCCTCACTGCCGAAGTCGTAGATCATGTTGCAGGCAAGCGAGATGTGGGCTGCAACGATGGTCCCGACACCGCCGCTCCCTCGCGAAATCTCTTCGAGAGCGGTCGCGTAGGAGTGATAATCCAGCCCTGCTCCGCCGTACTCCTCGGGGATGGGCATCCCCATCAGGCCGAGGCTTGCCATCTCGTCGACCAGTTCCCACGGGAACTCGTCTTTCTTGTCGATTTCGGCGGACTGCGGCTTGATCTCCTCGTCGACGAAGTCGGAGACCATGTCCTTGATCTGTTGGTGTTCAGTGGAACGCGTGAAATCCATACCTACGAATACAACTGCGCAGATAATAAATCCACGATTGTCAGGGGCGGTCTGGAACCGTGAACTGGACAGTCGTCCCATCAGTCGTCTCGATAGTCAGGTCACCACCGATGGTCGTGACCGCCCACTTCAGTTGCCAGAGTCCGAGTCCGGTACCGTGCTGGAGCGGCGTTTCGGTGCCGGAGTCGAGTGAGCGAAGTTCGAGCTCGGGAATCCCGCTGCCGTCGTCGGAAATAAGGACCGTGCAGCCGTCCTCGTAGCGCTCGGCTGTGATTTCGACGGCTGAGTCTGCGTACGAGAAGGCATTCTCGACGGCGCTTTCGAGCGCGGCCTCCAGTGCCTCCCGGTTCGTCGTAACAACCGCGTCGACCGGACTGTCGAGACTGACAGTTATCTCGGGATACTCACCAGTGACAGCATCGCGTGCCCGGGTCATTGCCTCCGCGAGGTCGACTTCGGCCGTCGATGACGCGGAGAGAAAGCGGTCAATACGGCGGGCTTCGTTGCCGAGACGGTCGAGTTCGTCCGCAGTGTCGGTAATCGTCGCGGGGTGTTCCTCGCCGTCGAGCACTTCCGCGTGGCTTTTGATTACGTCAAGTTTGTTACGGAGATTGTGTCTGAGCACGCGGTTGAGTACAGCGAGGCGCTGTTCGCGCAGTTGACGCTCGGTGACGTCTCGGAGACTGAGCACTGCGCCGAGCGGGTCGTCGCCGAGCGTCGACACCTGCGGGTCGTACTGGCGTTCGCCGGCAACGGTATCAACTGTGACTGTCTCGCGGTCCCGGAGCGTCCTCGTATCGGCACCGAGAAATTCGCTTGCGGGCGCAGCGAGCATCGCGTCTCGCGTCGTCGGGAGTGTCCCGACGGCTGCAGAGTTACACTCGACAATCAGCCCGTCAGCGTCGACGATGAAGACTAAGTCGTCTGTCTGTCTCGCAATCGCGCGTCGGCCAATTCGCTCGACAGCAGGCGGTCGGTTCAGGGCCGACCTGCGGACGACGACAGCCCACAGCGCCGCTGTGCCGGCAACGAGTGCAAAAGCGTAGACGAGCGGTGCGAGGATGAGCGCACTCTGCTGCAGATTTCCCGTCGAGTTCAGTGCCAGGACAACCAACACTGGCGTCGCGGTCAGTCCAAGTCCGTCCCAGACCGAGAGGTGGACGTACGACCGAGTGGCTTGCAATACGAGGAGCGCGCCGAACACAGCGAGTGAGAGCCCGTAGATGAACACGACCGAGGAGAGTGCGTTGAGCACACCAGAGGGTGAGCCGCCGGCGTTCAGCCAGACAAAGTTCGCGAACGGAACTACGAACGGGAGCCACAGGCCAGCAACAACGCGGCGAGTCGGGTCGGTGTACCGGCCGGTGTACGCGAGCGCGAAGAGAAACCACGGGACGACCGACACAGCCCAGAAGAAGAACCCAATCTGTGCCCAGAGCGGCTGGACGAGTGGTTCCGGGTCGCGGGCGACGAGGCCAACGACACCCGTAGCGGCAACGCCAGCGCCGAACACGACCGCGAAGGCTCGAAGCGCCGTGACACCGAGGCTGTCGGTCATTCGGAGAACCCAACTGAGACCGACGAGAGAGAGCCCAACGGCGATAACCACGAGGAACAGGACATCTGCGGCTGCGACCATCATTCACTGCTTGCGCCAGAGCACATAAAAAACCCGCACGCCTCCGAGGCCGGAGAGCTAAGTGGCTCGCAACCACCAACCAGAGTATGGGACGACTCGATTTCGAGCACGAGGTTGGTGCCCACTGTGGGTCGACCTCGCTACGCGGTCTGTCGACATACTACGGCTGGGGGTTCGACGAGCCGACCTGTTTCGGACTCGGGGAAGGGCTTGGCTTTTCGTATCTCGAACTGCCGGACTCGCCACACCGCGCGATTTTCGGCCGGACGGGCTGGCTCGAACGCGCCTTTTTCGAGAACTGCGGCATCGAACACACAATCCACGAAGGCGAGTCGTTCGAGGAGGCGTGGGCGTCGATCAGGTCCCGAATCGACGACGGCGAGCCAGTGATGATCTTCACCGACCTGTTCTATCTCGATTATTACGGTACCGACACCCACTTCGCGCCGCATTCGCTGCTGGTCGTGGGGTACGACGACGAGCAGAATGGGCACGTCCACCTCGCCGACAGCGAGTTCGCCGAGATTCAGCGACTGCCAGTGGACCGCCTCGAACAAGCACTGACCTCCAGCCACGTCGTTCCCTTGCAATGTCGCTATCTCACAACTGAAGACCCGACAGTGACAGTCGAGTTCGAGACGGCAGCGAGAGACGCACTCAGAGAGACAGCAACCTACATGCTCGACCCGGCCGAGAGTCACCGCGAGTCGACAGCCTTCAGCGGGCAGGGAATCGGTGAAATCGAAGCCTTCGCTCAAGAACTTCCGGAGTTCGACGACCTCCCGGACCCATCGTGGACGATACGATTTGCCTACCAGAATATCGAGCGCCGCGGCACCGGCGGTGGGGCGTTTCGGCGACTGTTCGCCGACTTTCTGGGGACGGCCGCCGAGCCGATTGGACTGGATAGCGCCATCCCAGCAGCGATGCGCGACATTGCCGACGACTGGACAGAACTCGCCGGCGTGCTCCGGGAGGCGAGCGAAACAGAGAGTCCGGCCGACCTGCAATCGTTGCTGTGGGAGGCGAGTTCGCAAACTGACGCCATCGCGACGCGCGAGGCTGAGTTCTTTGAGAGAGTACGCGAGCGACTTGACACGTGAGCACAACGACGACGCCGTAAAAAAAGGTGCGTTCAGTCGTCGGCTTCTTCCGGCGCTTCGTCCTCGGAGACTTCCTCCTGCAGCAGTTCGTCTTCTTCGCCTGCGTACATCTCGCGGAGGTCTTTCTTGGAGAACTTGCCGGTCGCGGTTTTCGGAATCTCGTCGATGAACTTGAAGCCGTCCGGGAGCCACCACTTGGGGTACTCCTCGAGCAGCATCTCTTTGAGTTCCTCGGTCAGGGCGTCGTTGTCGACGTGTTCGGGCGTGACAACCATCGCGACTGGGCGCTCGGACCAGCGTTCGTGGGGAACGCCGATGACCGCCGCCTCGCTGACGTCGTCGTGGGCCATGATGGCGTTTTCCAGTTCCTGACTGGAGATCCACTCGCCGCCAGATTTGATCACGTCGCCTGCTCGGTCGACAATTTCGAGATAGCCGTCGGTGTCGACAGTGACGATGTCGCCGGTCTTGAGCCACGAGCCCTCGAAGTCCTCCTCGTTGGCGTCGGGGCGCTCGAAGTAGGACTGGGTGACCCACGGCCCGCGGACGTAGAGTTCACCGAAGTCCTCGCCGTTCCACTCGATTTCGTTGCCGTCGTCGTCGACGACCTTGAATTCGAGTCCGGGGGCGATGAGTCCCTGTTTGGCTTTCACGTTGAACTGCTGTTCTTTCGGCGCGTCTTCGAGGTCGGATTTGAGATTCGCAACGCTGCCGATTGGGGACATCTCGGTCATCCCCCACGCGTGAACGACTTCGACGCCGAGTTCGTCGAACTGCTCGATAAGGGCTTTCGGGGCGGCAGAGCCGCCGATGATGACTCGTTCGAGTGAGGACAGGTCGACTTCGTTGTCCTCCATGTACTCGAGCAGGCCGAGCCAGACAGTCGGGACGCCGGCGGTGAGTGTGACCCCCTCTTCCTCGATGAGTCGGGCGATATCCGCGGGTTCGGGCGACGGCCCCGGGAAGACCTGTTTGGCTCCGGCGGCAGTCGCCGAGAACGGCATCCCCCAGGCGTTGACGTGGAACATCGGAACGACCGGCATCAGAACGTCAGAGTCGTCGATGCCCAGCGCCTGCGGCACCATCGTCGCCATCGTGTGGGCGTGCATCATCTGCTGGGTGTACTCGACACCTTTTGGCATCCCCGTCGTGCCGGAGGTGTAACACATCCCTGCAGGCTGGTCTTCGGAGAGTTCCGGGAAGTCGTACTCCGTGGATTCGTCGCTGATGAACGACTCGTAGTCGGTTACGGGTTCGACGGAGAGGTCCGGTACCTCAGAGCCCATCACGACGAACTGCTCGACACTCGAGAACGACTCTTCCTCGTAAGCCGAATCGAGTTTCTCCGCCAGCGACGGGTCGACAAAGATGACCTTGTTCTGGGCGTCGTCGACGATATGCTGAATGTGTCCGTCAGGTAGCAGCGGGTTAATCGTATGGAGTTGTGCACCGATGTTCGGCACCGAGAAGTACGTCTCGAAGTGCCGGTCCGTGTTCCAACAGACCGTCCCCACTCGGTCACCCTCCTCGACACCAGCATTGTCGAGCGCGTTGGCTAGCTGGCTGACACGGTCACCGTACTCGTCGTAGGTATACCGTTTCATCCCCTCGTGGGTACGAGCAACAATCTCTTTGTCCGGGAATACATTTTTAGCGCGCCACAAAAACGGTGTCAGTGTCTGTTGATGTCCAGTCACACTTTATTGGTGGACGCACGCACAAATAGTGTTTTCTGAAATCCTAAACGAGCTGTTGTGTATAAAGGAGAGTTTATGCTGAGAGTCCCTCGCGAGCGGAGCGGTTATACGCCGGGCGAGCGACTGTCGCAGGTATGCACGACGTCTTCGAAAACGACGTTCGCTTCGAGGAGACAGACGCGCAGGGCATCGTCTTCTATGGCAACTACGTTACATATCAGGACGAAGCCTTCACCGAGTATCTCGACGCCATCGGCTACGAGTACGCAACCTTCGCAGACCGGGGCTGGGACGTCCACGTCGTCAACGTCGAACTGGATTATCGTGGCTCGGCGGAGTTCCGGGACCGACTGGTCAACTCACTCCGAATCGCGTCGATTCGCGACTCCAGTCTCACCTTCGAGTACCAGTGTCGACGCAAAGCCGACGACGAGGTGCTCGCAGAAGGGACAGTCACGCACGTCGCTGTCGATGACTCCGGGTCTTCGACCCGCGTCCCCGACGCCTTCCGCGAGGCCGTAATCGAGTTTCAGGAGGAACCGCCGGATCCGGTCTAGTCGTTGTGGAACGGGTACTCGTCAGCCCACGGCCGCACTTCTTCGAGCGTCTTTGCGACCGAGAGCACGTCGGCTTCCCCGTAGCGACTCCCGACAATCTGGAGTCCGACCGGGAGTCCGTCGTCAGTCAGCCCAGCAGGAGCGTTCGCGACAGGGTGTCCGGTCAGGTTGAAGACCCACGTGAGCATCTGGTCTGTGGGTACGCCCATCACATCTTCTCCGTCGATTTCTGTCGGGTAGCCATCCGCGAGGTCTTTGCTGTACGGCGGGACAGTCAGCGTCGGCGTTACGAGCACATCGTTGTCGTCGAGAACCGCCTCGATGGCGTCGTAGGCGGCAGTCCGAACCTGATTCTGTAGCTGGTTCTCGACGGCGTCGGCGTTCTCACCGAGGGCAATCGTCGACGGGACCGTGTCGACGACGTCGGCGGTGGCGAAGTCGATTCCCAACTGCGCCTCGATACCCCGAGCCATCCCTGCGAAGAAGACACCGACCTGAGACATATACGCCTCGCTCAGCGTGGCGTAGTCGGGCAGGTCTGGGTCGCGTTCGTCGACAGTCACGCCAGCACTCGCGAGGTCGTCGACGGCCGCACCAACGAGTTCGCGGACCTCGGGGTCGACCGGCTGGAGACCAAGGGTCGGGCTGTAGGCAGCCGAAACCGTCTCGGCTGGGCGGTCAATCTGGTCGCGGGTTGGCTCGGGCGCCGGCACCGAAAAGGGGTCGCGGTCGTCGGGGCCGGCGAGGATATCGTACCCCAGCGCCACGTCTTCGACGGTGCGGGCGAGCGAGCCGAGCACCATGTACGGCGTGTGGTGGCTGAACCGGTCGAGGCCGCCGTCGTCGGCCGGAACCTGTCCGAACGTGGGTTTGAGACTCGTGACGTGACAGCACGAGGCGGGCACGCGAAGCGACCCGCCAATGTCCGAGCCAGTCGCGATGGTCGTCAGCCCGCCAGCCAGCGCTGCCGCGGACCCCCCGGAGGAGCCTCCTGCCGAACGCGTCAGGTCGAACGGTGTCGGCGTCGCCCCTTGCAGCCTGTTGTCCGTCTTGATCGTATGTCCGAGCGCGGGCGTGTTCGTCGTGCCGATAATTACCGCACCGGCAGCCTCCAAGCGCTCGACGGTCACCGAATCGGTGCTGGCGACGTGTTCCGACAGCGGCGCCAGCCCGAGTGTGTGCCGGACGCCGGCCTTGCGCTGGGTGAGGTCTTTGATTGCGACGGGGACACCCTGCAGTGGCCCCAGGTCCTCGCCGGCGTCGACGGCCTCGTCGGCCCGGCGGGCTTGTTCGCGAGCCGACTCCTCGATGACAGTGACGAACGCGTTGAGTTCCTCGTGCTCGGCGATGCGGTCCAGATGAGCGTCGAGCACGGCTTCGGCTGTCGTCTCGCCGCTCCGGATTGCCGTGGCGAGTTCGGTCGCAGTCGCACCAATTGGCTCGTGCATACCAGAACCGACCGCGGGTCAGCACATAAACCTGCAGGTCAGAACGGCGCGTCCGGGTCAGCGTCTCCGTCGGTCGTTGGTTCCGGAATCGCTGCGTCAGACCCGGCAGCGTCAATTTCGCCAGTCTCAGGATGCTGCGCTTCCATCTCGGCGAGCGCCTCGTTGACGGCCTCGCTTTGCTGGTGGCTCTCGGCGACGCGAACGCGAACGATGTCGAACTCGTGACGCTCTGGGTTGCCGTTCCACGCTCGAAACGACCCCTTAGTGAGCGTATCGGTCTGTGGACAAAGTTCCGTCGTCGGCGAGAATTCCGCCCGGAGTACAGTCGACTCCTCTGCGTCGACAGCGTACCGGTACCCGGCGTTGGGATGGCGGGTGTCGCGGTTCAACTTGGCGAGATTGTAGCCGAAGGTCATATCGTAGACGCCGCGTTCCTCGAAGAGTTCGGCTGTGAGCTGGTGAAACGTACCGTGTCGCTGGCCGGTGAGCACGTCGTGGTCACGCAGGAAGTACCGGGTTCGGGAAGATACTCCGGGTCGAAGGCCGTCGGGTCGGTGAACTCCGCGTCGTCGCCGCCGAGCAGTGAGCGAATCCCTCTCATACGTTGGCAAAGGGACTCCATCACGTCAGCGGTTGTCACGAACGCGTTCGGGGTGTGGTAGGACGACTATAACGGCGAATCCTGCAAAACTTAATGAACGTACCGTACGAATCAGAAAATATTGTATGGTCGAGATTCCTGACTC
>JAQCNR010000276.1 GCA_028274925.1 Halovenus sp. | reverse complement strand
GGCTTCCTCGGCCCGCTCGCGTAACTCCTCCGCTGTTCGCTCAATCCATTCCTCGTCGACAACGCCGGCGTTGACCACCCGCTCGCTGAAGTTGTCAACCGGATCGCGCTGCTTCCACTCGTCGAGTTCCGCCTTGTCGCGTTTTTCAGGCATCGTCTCAGCGTGTGGACGGTACCGATACGTCTTCGCCTCGATGAGCGTTGGCCCGTCGCCGTTACGAGCCCGGTCGACGGCGAGCGATGTTGTGTTCGCCACTTCGACGACATCCTGGCCGTCGACAACGTGTGTCGGGAGGCCGTGGCCGGCGAGGTCGACTAAGTCATCAACGGCGACGAGGTCCTCGATTGGTTTCGCCTCGGTCCAATGGTTATTCTCGATGACGAATACGACTGGGAGCTGCTTGACCGTTGCGAAGTTCAGCGCCGTGTGGAACTCTCCGCGCTGAGTCGCCCCATCGCCGAGGAAGGAGACGGTTACCCGATCGTCCCCCAAGATCTCGGAGCCGAGAGCCGCCCCTGCGGAGGCGTTCAGGTGGGAGCCGACCATCCCAGTCGTACCGAGGATGCCATACTCTGAGGACCCCATGTGGTGTTCGGTGGTTCTCCCGGCGGACGGCCCCGATTCTGTCCCGTACATGCCAGCGACGATTTCTTTCATCGGTGCCCTGAGAAGCATCACCGCCCGCGTGCGGAGTGACGGAACCAAAATGTCATCTTGTCGCGTGGGCATACACGCGCCGACGCCGACCGCCTCCTGACCAAGACTTGAGTGGGGTAACTCAGGGATGCCTCGGTCCTGATAGACGTCCAGTACGTGTTCCTCGAACGTTCGGACGAGGAGGAGATCTCTCAGTAACCCCTGCTTGTCGCTTGGGTCTAATTGCATATACATCATGTCACCGGCAAGGCAACCTATATTTTTCCCCTGTTTCGGGGTCTTGGCCGTCCGTGTCACGTGTAGGCCCGGGCGGAAGCTCGATAATTTGGCTGTACTCACAATGAACCGCCGCGTTCATCAAGTCGAAAGGTACGACCACAGGCGGTTCACCCTTTAGCGTGCGTCGGCAATTGTAGATGGTGAGCCGCTTTCGAACGAGTCCCGAGAGTAGTAAGTGTCAAACTCCCATGCAGCGAGGCATTTCGAATAGCGAAATAATTAATCCCATAGATATGTTCCATCCCAACAATGTTTGTATATTTCTTATCAGGGAATGCTAAGTCACAGGAACGGCTCTTGGTAACATGGACAAAACTACGGCGAAGAACTCGAGGGAAGCGATACAGTCGGTCGCACAACTCGTTAAAACTCGTCGACGTGTCGAGCCAAGAGGACGACCCCGTGAGCGTGACGCAGCTCAGCGATGCGGTCGAACTATCCCCAAGCAGCGTCCACAAACACCTGCAGATTCTCCGCGGGCACGGATTCGTCACAAAAAAGGTGCGAAGTACCAACTTGGACTTATGTTCTTCGGTGCAGAGGGGAAGGCACGCGAATTGCATCTTGGAAATACAAATATTAAATCGCAATTGTGAAGCCTTTCACTGAAAACCAGACGAAATACGTATTTTACTGTTGAGAAAGACGCTCAAGCAATAATCCTTTTGCGGGAAGTCAACGATGACGGCGTCCCGCTGAGTGCGCGAATCGGAACACGGTGCTACATGCATCAAGTCGCCGGGGGAAAAGCGATACTGGCGGAGTACTCGCGAGAGCGGGTGGAAGGGATCATCGAACAGCACGGTTTGCCAGCTACCACGGAGTACACGATCACCGACCCTGAGACGCTGTTCCAAGAACTCGAGGATATTCGAAAACGAGGATACGCGACGACGATAGAAGAATCAACCTAGGGCGTCCAAGCTATTGCTGTCCCAGCCACACATCCGGAACAGGGAGTGCTCGGAGCCTGTGCCATCGGCGGTCCTGTCCATCAGATGAGGAATCCGGACGAGGAGCTCGTGGAGCGGCTGCTGAGTATGGTGAACGAGTTGGAGCTGACCATTGCGTACTCGTAGCGGTCGTCACGGCGACGAGTTCGGCCAGCTCGCTTTTATTCAATTCTGGGCGACTCGCTGCACGTAATTAAGTGAGATTCACCGAACAAGAAATGTACATCACAATCTTAAGACTGTGATGGATACCACACAGCCTTGTCGACCGGAGTGACACGAGAGGTTCACGGTCGGTTCTGATAGTGGCACCGCCACTATACTTAGACATCGGAACTCTGTACGGTTTTATATTTTTTCAGGTTATTATAGAAGCGTGAGTACTGAATCATAGGACGAGTGACGCGATATCAATCATTAATCTTGTGTCGAGGTCTATTGCGGCGTACAGCCAAGACCACTCCTCGTTAATCTTGGTAGCGGTCTCATTCACCGCGACCCGCGACGGCTGCGCCGTCGGCGGGTCGGGAATGCCGTCAGCAATACGATGTATCCAGTTCCAAACCGCTCCATGCGACCGCTCAACGTAGAGAAGCAAGAATAGAAGTTATTTCTCTGAGTGAAAGTGTGTCCACTTACTTGGCTTCAAGGAGTTCTGTTCGTGTTAAGTTTAGGATCAGTTCCACCAGACTGCGGGGGTTGGAGCCACGATTCGTCTGACTTGAGCGATGCATAGCTGAACGTATTTGCGAGCAAAAACGTTTGCCGCTTTACCTCTCTGAAGACATGTTCAACGCTGCTTCGGTTTTCGTGATTTTCATACCGGAAATCCAAGCCGAGTCGGTCGAGCGCGTTATCGAAGTGGGTCGCACCATCGACGAGGAACGTTGCTTGCTTGATTTGCTGTTTCTCGCGAAGTTCACGAAGGAACAGCACAGTCAGCTGCGTCGATTGGGTCTGAAACAGCCGTGTGTGCAGTATTTCGTTCGTGTCAGAATCGACGGCAGCGTACAGCCAGTGGCGTTGGTTGTCGACCTGAATCACCATCTCGTCGACCGTGATGTGATTCGGCTCGGCGTCACTGCTGGGCTGTACGTCGGCTTTCTGGACCCAGTTGTGAATTGCCGTTCGACTGCGTTCGACACCCAACCTATCGAGTATCAGTTAATCACATCGAGACCTCTCTAACTCCTCCAGTAGGCCATGCATCGAAACCGCAGATTCAA
>JAQCNR010000275.1 GCA_028274925.1 Halovenus sp. | reverse complement strand
CAAGAGATCAACGCGAAAATCCGGACGGAACTGGACGAACCGACCGACGAATGGGGAATCCGCGTCGAGTCTGTCGAAGTCCGAGAGGTCAACCCATCCAAAGACGTTCAGCAAGCGATGGAGAAACAGACCTCCGCCGAGCGTCGCCGTCGTGCGATGATTCTCGAAGCGCAGGGGGAACGCCGGAGTTCCATCGAAGAAGCGCAGGGTGACAAACAGTCGAACATCATCCGCGCACAGGGTGAGAAACAGAGCCAGATTCTCGAAGCACAGGGTGACGCAATCTCGACGGTGCTCCGCGCAAAATCCGCCGAGTCGATGGGCGAGCGCGCCGTTATCGAGCGCGGAATGGAGACACTCGAAGAGATTGGCAAAGGCGAGTCCACGAAGTTCGTCCTGCCACAGGAACTCACCTCCCTCGTCGGGAGATACGGCAAACACCTCCAGGGCAGCGACGCCAAAGAGAACGGCCACGTCCTCGAAGGGATGGAGTTCGACGACGAAACGCGTGAGATGCTCGGTCTCGACGACATCGAGGAAATCATCAACGAATTCAGCGACGAGGACAACGTCGTCGACATCGAACAGATGGAAGAGGAGGCACAGGCCGTCAAGGAAGGCCAGAGCCAGGCTGATATCAAGGACCCTGACGAGATCATCGAGGGTGGGCCAGACGACCTCGATGTCGACGCGACGGACGGCACCGACGGCAAGTGACCTGTCGTCTCACGTAGCGAAGCCGTTTTATCCCTGCCTGTCGTTTCTACGCTCAATGAAACGCCCGGACGTCGACCAGTCCAAGCGGGCGACACTCCGGCGATTCGCCGCGCTGGGTGCGGCGAGTCCCCTCGTTGGACTCGCGAGCGCCGATAACAGTGACAGCGACACGCCGGAGGCAATTGCGGGGTACATCTCCGCGACACCGGGTGCACACTTCTCGAAGGTTCGTGACGACCTGCAACTCGGCACGGGTGAGACCCAACACCATCTCGATGACCTCGAATCAGCGGGTGTCATCGAGAGTCGCCGGGACGGCGATTACCGCCGCTTCTTCCCGGCCGACCAGTTCAGCGAGTTCGAGCAGACTGTACTGGGCCAACTGCGTCGCGAGACGCCCCGCAGGATGATGATTGCACTGCTCGATGACCCGTCAGCGAGTGCTGGCGCAATCGCTGACCGCCTCGATGTCTCGCGGCCGGCAGTGAGTAACTGCGCAAACACGCTCGAATCCGCCGGACTGCTCTCGCGGGCCGACGGCTACTCGCTGGTCGACCCCGAGACAGTTCTGCTGCTGCTGGTCAGATATGCTGATTCCTTCGGCGAGGACGCTGCCACCCTCGCGGCGACGGCCCCCTCGCTGGTCGAGTACACCGGCGGCGAGTAACTCAGGCCGTGACCATCCACGTCGTACTGGACGAGTAGCCCCACTTTTCGACGCTGATATCGAACTCCCCTCGCTCGATAGCCGTCATATTCGTTCCCACTTCTTTGGCAGACATATCGAGTTCGTCAGCGATCAGCCGAGATTTGAAGTAGGTCTGGTCGTCGGCCTCGTCGCGCAGAAATTCCAGAATCCGATGCTGTTTCTCGGAGAGATTCGCGAGTTCAGTTGCGGTATCCGCTGTTGTACTCATGGTTACAGTTACGACTGCACCACGTATAGCCCGTTTGGTACGATCGGTTAATGCCGTGCTTTCCTGCGGTTTTGTCTCGTCTTACTCGGTCAGGACTGCTGGGTCACCGGGTAGTGGTACGGCTCGCTAACGCTCAGTCGTCAGCGATGGTTTCGCCGACGGCAAAATTCGACTTCACTTCGGTCACTTCGATTTTGACACGCTCGCCGATGTCGGTGTCCGGGACGATGATGACGTAGCCGCGTTCGACGCGTGCGATGCCGTCGCCCTGTTTGCCGATGTCTTCGATTTCGACGTAGCGCATTTCGCCGGGCTCGACCGGGGGCTGTGGCTCGTCAGGAGCGGGCTGTTCGGTGTCAGTTGGTTCCTCCTCGTCGGCCGAAATCAGCGCCACGCGGTACGTCTCGCCGGGTTCGACAGCGCCCGTCTCGATCTCTCGGCGTGGGATTTCGACAACATGGCTTCCTTCACGTTCCGAAACAGCAGCACTGAACAGACAAAGTAGCTTATTCGAGATTTCCAAAGGTAGTAGACCTCCGTATCAGTGAAACGGAGTCCTGTTCAAAATATCTATCGGAGGGTCGGCTCATTCCTCTGAGTAGGCAGTCCCGTCCGGCCGCTTGGCTCCCTCCGAGTCGTGGACGACAACGTCACCCGACTCGACTGCAACGGGCGCGTACTCCTCACGGACTGCAATCGCTTCTTCCAGCTCCCGAACCGCTCGCTCTTTGAGCGCTTCAGCCAGTTCTTCGGCGTCTTCTCGTGAGATGTCTCGGCCGAGTCCCTCGCACTCGTGTGCGCGAACCATCCCTTCCTCGTCGACTGCCTCACCCATGGGTTGGCTCGTCCCGCCCAGCGCGACACTGAAGGGATACGTTTTACAGAGCAACGGCCGGTCGCCGTAGACCGAACAGGACCCGTCGCCGCCTCCCTCGCCGTCGTCGTAGAAGGCACAGTCACCACAGGAGTCGGTCTGCAGCGCCCACTCGAAGGTTTCTCCTTCCGGGCCGTCCGCACCGTCGCTGAGGCCATACGGCATCGGTCTGGCAACATCGCGCCAGTCGTACTCCTCGCTGCGCTGAATCTCCCGGATTTCGTCGGGGAACACCGTTGCAGTGTGGTCCTCGCTGGTGCCATCCTCGCGCTCGGCGGCGGTACAACAGCCACCACAGCGGGTACACTCGAAGCCAATCGATTCGATGGCGTTGGCCAGTTCCGAGATTGACAGTGACCGGGCCTCGGACAGTTCGGCTTCGAGTGAACGCATACCCATCAGTAAGAAACAGGCCCGCAAAACACCTCCGCTCCGGTCAGGCTGGTCGTGCGCGCTCGCCGTCGAAGCTCACTCGCCCCTCGACGACCAACTTCTCGATGTGTGCGAGTACCGTCGCCCGCGCGAGGTCGTAGACTGACGAGATGTCTTTGTCGTAGACTGCCTCGACGACTTCGTCGAGCGTTTCAGCCCCGCCGTCGATTGCCGCTTCGACAGCCTCCTCGCGGTCGAGTCGGTGCTCGATGAGTCGCTGACAGGTCGCTCGTGGCTCTTCGATGACCGGGCCGTGGCCGGGGTAGAGACGGTCAGGGTTGGACGCGTGGACCCGCCGGAGTGAACTCAGATAGGCCCGCATATCTCCCTCGGGTGCGCCGACGACGACACTACCTGCCGCGACGGCGAGGTCACCGCTGATGAGTCCATCTGGCGCGACGAAGGCCGTGTGTTCGGCCGCGTGGCCCGGCGTGTCCATCGCGACGACTGACTCCGTAATCTGGTCACCGGGTTTGAACGCCCGGTCCGGTGCAATCCCAGTCGCAGCCTCAAACGCGGCGACTCGACCGTATTTTGCCCACACCGTCAGGTCTGCGTCCGTCGCATAGTCTGCAACCGCGCCGACGTGGTCTGGGTGGTGGTGCGTTACGAGAACGTGTTCGAGGTCATCCATCAGTTCGTCGAGGTCTGCACTGCGGGCAGCAGGGTCAATCACGACGCCATCGTGAACGTAGGCGTTCGTTGCGCCGGTGGGCGCGCGTGTCTCGACAGCGAGAGAAAATCGCTCAACCATTGTCTGGCCGCTCGGCGGCCAGTTGCCTATCTCTTTGGGTTCAACTGCGTTCGGTCAGCGAGTAGACCTGTTTCCGGGCGTCTTGGACGCTGTAGCGTGACTCGACGAGTCCGGCGTCTTCGAGTCGATTCAGCGCGTATCGCACTGTCCGGTCCGGTAGCAGCGATTCCTCGGCAAGTTGGCCTTGCGAGAGCGGTCCGTCAGTTTCGAGAATCTTTGCGACGAGTTTTGCGCTCGGTGGAAGTTCGCGCAGTCGCTCGCGGTACTCTTCTTCTGAAAGAGTCTGTCGTGGTTTGCCCGGATCTTCGACAATCGTGCTCATATACAGGCTATTCTTGATTAGACTTGTAAACGTTTGCTATATTCACATCAAACGGATAGGGGGTGTTTAATCCCTGCAGGTGGCCCTTATACAAAGTTCGCTTATGTGTCTCTCTGGCCTGCGTTCGGCGGTTTGCCCAGTTATCTCACATATTCCTTACTGGTCCTGTCCAGAGATGGCCCAGTCGTCTCGACGTGCAGGAGAGCAACCGAGAATGCCGGCTCCGTTTCAGTATCATTTTAATACTCGGGGAGAAAATTCCCGGTAGCGTGAAAGGACAGGAGTGGTACCAGGCCGATGATGTCGCCGAAGAGTACGACGAGAAGCGATTCTCACAGGGTGGGCGACTTATCGACCGGCGGGAGAAACAGGCGGTACTGAACGCTGTGGGCCCAGTCGAGGACAAACAGATCCTCGAAATTGCCTGCGGAACTGGCCGGTTTACCGCGATGCTGGCCGAGCGCGGCGCAGACATCATCGGACTCGACATCTCGGGGCCGATGCTCCAGCAAGGCCGGGAGCGCGCCCAGTCAGCGGGCGTTGCCGACCATCTGGAGTATATGCGCGGCGACGCCGGCCGTCTGCCGTTTCCCGACGACCACTTCGATGTTGTCTTTGCGATGCGGTTTTTCCACCTCGCGGATACACCAGAGGAGTTCTTGCAGGAGATGTGTCGGGTCTCCAAGGACCAGATATTCTTCGATACGTTCAACCGCTACTCGACGCGGTCGCTGTACAACTGGGCACTGCCGATGGGGTCGCGGTTGTACTCGGGCAGTGAGGTCCACTCCCTGCTCGAGGCGACCGACCTCGAACTCGTTGCGGCCGAACACGACTGGATTTTCCCGTACGGCCTCTACCGAGAACTTCCCAACCGAGTCGCATCGACAGTACGGTGGCTCGATGGCTCGATTCGTTCGCTCCCACTGGGTGACCGATTGGCCTCCGTCTCGTATTGGGACGCTCGACTCTGACGACTCCGAGCAGTTCGGCGAATCGAGCCTGGACAGTCGGCAGTAGCTGCGACTCACTCAGTTCGACAATTCCCACTCGGCTTATCCGTCACGAATATTAGTGAGCAATTGTGTTCCTCTCCAGAGTGAACCTCTCAATTTTTGATCTTTTTGCCGCTAACAGCGGTCGGTTCACGGGATTGCAGAAGGCTTTTGCACTGGCCCTTTGTACCCTCAGCTAGCATGCCCGAGGACCTGAACTGGGCCATCGGCGGCGAAGCCGGCGATGGGATTGATTCAACAGGGAAAATTTTCGCACAGGCGCTCTCGCGGGCGGGCAGACACGTCTTCACCTCGAAGGACTTCGCTTCACGAATTCGTGGCGGCTACACCGCCTATAAGGTACGGACCTCTGTCGACCGCGTCGAGAGTGTTGTCGATCGGCTCGATATTCTCATTGCGCTCACTGAGCGGACGATCGACGAAAACACCGACGAACTCCACGAGGGGAGTGTTATCATCTACGACGGGGAACGAACTTCGATGCAGGACGTCGAGATTCCCGAAGGGATGGTTGGCCTCGACGTACCACTGAAACGCCTCGCCGAGGAGGCTGGCGGTGCAATCATGGCCAATATCGTTGCGCTGGGGGCCGCTTGTGAAGTTTCGCAGTTCCCAATCGAAAATCTGGACGCGTCACTGGAAAAACGATTCTCCGACAAGGGGACGGCAATCGTCGAGAACAACAAGAAGTCGGCTCGACTTGGTCAGGAGTATGTCCAAGAGAACTACGACCACGAGTTCGATTACGACCTCGAAACGACGGACAACGATTACGTCCTCCTGAACGGTGACGAGGCCATCGGGATGGGCGCTATCGCTGCTGGCTGTAAGTTCTACTCTGGCTACCCCATCACGCCGGCGACGGACGTGATGGAGTATCTAACCGGACGAATCGACCAGTTCGGCGGGAAAGTCGTCCAGGCCGAGGACGAACTCTCGGCAATCAACATGGCACTGGGTGCGGCACGCGCCGGTGCACGGTCGATGACCGCCACCTCTGGCCCGGGAATCGACCTGATGACCGAAACCTTCGGGCTGGTTGCGACCACCGAAACGCCGCTCGTTATCTGTGACGTGATGCGCTCGGGTCCCTCGACGGGGATGCCGACCAAACAGGAGCAGGGCGACCTGAATATGCTGCTGTACGGCGGCCACGGCGAGATTCCACGCTTCGTCGTCGGCCCAACGACCGTTTCTGAGTGTTTCTGGAAGACCGTCGAGGCCTTCAATCTCGCCGAGAAGTACCAGACACCGGTGTTCCTCGTCTCTGACCTCTCGCTGGCAGTGACCGAGCAGACGTTCCCGCCGGAAGCCTTCGACATGGACGAGGTCGAAATCGACCGCGGAAAGGTCGTCGACGAAAATGATATTGACACCTGGCAGAACGAAAAAGGGCAGTTCCAGCCACACTTCCCGACCGCCGACGGGATCAGCCCCCGAACGTTCCCCGGGAACACCCAGGGTGCTCACATGACGACCGGGCTGGAACACGACTCGCTGGGCCGGCGAACCGAGGATACGGACGTTCGTATCAAGCAGGTCGACAAGCGCGAACGGAAGGTCCAGACTGCCCGCGAGGAGGAAGACTGGGAACCCCGCGAGTTCGGTGACCCCGACGCGGATACACTCGTGATTTCGTGGGGGTCGAACGAGGGCGCACTGCGGGAGGCACTCGAATTCCTCGAAGCGGATGGCGTCGACGTTCGCTTGCTCTCCGTTCCGTATCTGTTCCCGCGACCTGACCTCGAAACAGCAATCGAAGACGCCGAGACGACAATCGTCGTCGAGTGTAACGCGACCGGCCAGTTCGCCGATGTCGTCGAACACGATGTGCTCGAACGGGTCGAGCGGGTCAACAAGTACAACGGAATCCGCTTCAAGGCGGACGAACTCGCAGAAGATATCAAGGCTACCGTCAGCCCACAGGCGGAGGTGGAACAATGAGCTCCGAGGTAAGTTTCGTCGACTTCAAGTCGGATAAACAGCCGACGTGGTGTCCGGGCTGTGGCGACTTCGGCACTATGAACGGCATGATGAAAGCCCTTGCCGAGACGGGCAACAGCCCCGACGATACCTTCATCGTCGCCGGGATTGGCTGCTCGGGCAAGATTGGGACCTACATGCACAGCTACGCGCTGCACGGTGTGCATGGTCGGGC
>JAQCNR010000274.1 GCA_028274925.1 Halovenus sp. | reverse complement strand
CGTTCCCGTGCTCATCGACGAAACTCAGGGCGTGACGATGGCCGAGTCCGAGCGCATCAACGAGTATCTGGAAACGAGTTACGAGTAAGTTACTCGCCTCTGGCGTCGTCGATTTCGTCGTCGCTGAGACTGTGCGGGTCGAGTCCGGGGTCTTCGACACTTGGCGCACCAATTGCGAGAACGGTCCCCCCGTCTTCGCTGGTGCAGCGGTGGCCGTGGCCGATCATCGCCGAGGCAACCCACGCAGTGCCCGGGCCGGCCTCGATGAACTCTTCCTCGCCGGAGCGGCCGAGTTTCAGCGAGAACTCACCTTCGAGCACGTAGTAAATCTCCTCCTGTTCGGAGTGGGCGTGGTACTGAATCTCCTCGTCTTCCTCAAAGTACCACAGTTTCAGCGAGACGTTCTCGGTACCCAGCGCCTCGTCAAGCGCACGGATATCCAGGTCCGGCGGAATCTCTTCAATCTGCGAGAGGTCTGTGACCGGTACCTCCTCTGTGTCGGTGACGTTGTATTCCATACAGGTTGAGCCACGACGGGAGGGGCTAAATAGCTACGCTCGGTCACGACGAACGAGGAAGCTTATGCCGCCTGACCCTCGGCGGTCTAGTATGAGCGATAATCGGCCGACGCAGTCCCGACGGAAGCTACTGAAATACAGTGGCGTCGCCGTCGTAGCGGCACTCGCGGGCTGTAATGCGCCCAGCACAGACAGCGAGACAGATGGCAACGATGGGCTGCCAGAAGACCCAGCAACAGCATTCGAGCTCGCAGGTGAGGGCTCGGTCGGCTTTCGCGGGTGGCTCAACCCAGAGTACCCCCTCGAATCGCCAACCGAAGGCGAACAAAGCCAGCTCTACCAGTTCATCGACTACGACCTGATTCCCGAGGGTGAGATGAGCCAGCAGGTAGAGCGGCGAGCGAATTTTGCCGACCGGATTGGCGTCGAACCGACAAGTATCCAGCGCGAACTGCTACTTGGTCCAATCGAGGGGAACCTCCCCTACAAGATACTGTTTGGCTCGTTCGACGCCTCGGCACTGGCCACCACCTTCGAGAACTCCGGCTTCGAGCGGACGAGCGAACCAGGCGATTTCGTCGTCTTTGACGAGCGCTTCGCAATCAGCGCCGACGCAATCATCGAACACCCAAACAGTGCTGGCCTTATCGAACAGCACGAGGCAGGACAACAGCCCTTCGAGGGGTACGACGCAGACATGCAGTTGCTCCTCGATTTGATTCCGGCCGGCCCGCAGGCCACACTCAGCAAACGCGACGATATCGACGACATCGTCCTCGACGGGCTGACGATTCTCGAAGTGACCGGATCAACTGCGACCCACAGTATTCGAACGCTCGTGTTCACCGACGAGTCCGCCGCCACACTGGAGCGTGCTCGTCAAATCGACATCGATGGCTCGGCTCGGAACACGGTGCTCAGCGAGGAAATTCACGGTCGGGTCGCGATGATCGAATCGCGGCGAGAGGAGTAGTTACCGCTGGTCGTCGAGTTGTGCCTGTGCCGCCTCGAAGTGTGTCGCCTCGACAGTAATTTCGTCGATGTGGTCGGCCGCGGCAGACGGGTCGATTTTGGTCGCAACTTCGCGAACGGCGCGCATCGACGCCTCGCGAACGAGTGATTCGAGTTCCGCACCCGAGTAGCCCGCCGTCTGCTCGGCCAGCGACTCGATATCGACAGCCTTGCCCAGCGGTGTGTCCGCCGTGTGGACGCCAAGAATTTCCACACGGGCCGCTCGGTCAGGGTTGGGCACCTCGATATGCTGTTCGAGTCGGCCGGGCCGGACGAGCGCCGGGTCGAGGTGGTCGTAGCGGTTCGTCGCCGCGAGAACGACCAGATTCGGGTGGTCAGCCGCCCGGTCCAGTTCGGTGAGGAGTTGGGAGACGACGCGTTCGGTCACCTCGTGGCCCTCCCCGCGTTTGTTCGCGACAGCGTCGATTTCGTCGAAGAAGACAATCGTGGGTGCGGTCTGTCTGGCGCGGTCGAACAGTTCCCGAATCGTCTTCTCTGTTTCGCCGACGTAGCGGTCGAGCAGTTCTGGCCCGGCAACCCGGATGAAGTTGACGCCACTCTCGCCGGCAATCGCTTCGGCCAGCAGGGTCTTGCCGGTGCCCGGCGGGCCGTACAGCAACACACCGGAGGGCGGGTCAGTTGCGGCGGCCTCAAATAGCGGGCCATAGGACAGCGGCCACTCGACGGCCTCTCGAAGTTGCGCTTTCGTATCGGCGAGGCCGCCAACATCAACGAACGTAGTGTCCGGTGATTCGGCGACGTACTCACCCATCGCAGAGGGGTCGACACCCGTGAGTGCAGCCTCGAAGTCGCTGGCGGTAACCGAGAGGGCGTCGACGCTGTCGCCCTCCTCGTCGGAGTCTGCGTGTTCAATGCGGCGTAGCGCTACCATCCCGGCTTCGCGGGCCAGTGAGCCGATATCAGCACCGACGAAGCCGTGGGTGCGGTTTGCGAGGGCGTCCAAGTCGACATCGTCAGCCAGCGGCATGTTTCTGGTGTGGACAGCGAGGATTTCGCGTCGGCCCTCCACGCCGGGCACACCGATTTCGATTTCGCGGTCGAAGCGGCCGCCACGGCGCAGCGCCGGGTCGATGGAGTCGACGCGGTTGGTCGCACCAATGACGATGACTT
>JAQCNR010000255.1 GCA_028274925.1 Halovenus sp. | reverse complement strand
CGTTGCGGTCTGGGTCGGTCGGGTCGATGACGACGAGCGGGTCGTCGAAAGCGAGGGCGCCGTTGTCGCCCTCGTCGTTCCGAGACGGCGATGCCGTCTCGTTACCGTGGGCTTCGGGGTCGAACTCGACGGGCGGGTGCCACTCCGTCGCGGCCTCGACGAGCGGGCGAAAGCCGCCGTACTCGACGACCAGTAGTTCGGTCAGAAAGCCCGAGAAGCCGCGGGTCCGGAGGTCGCTGCCGTAGACCCCGATACCCGAGAAGAACTGCTTGCAGACGCGAACGTCACTCGCCAACTCGGGCGTCAGCCGCGTCCTAATGTATTCAGTGTGGAACGGTGTGCGGTCGACTGCCGACTGAATCGCCGTCGCGTCGGCAACGTCGTAGCACGGCACCAGGTCGACGTCGAAGCCGTCGATGTGGCCGACCACATAGGGGTGTTCGGCGTACTCCTCGCGGCCCTCTGGCAGAACGGCGTGGCCAACCTCCAGCCCGTACGACTCCAGTTGTTCGCGGTCGACGTCGGCGGGAAACCGGACGAAGAGGTCGATATCGCGGTCGCCGGCACGCCAGGTATCGCGGGCTGTCGAGCCAACGCGGACGATATCGCCCTCGACAGGCAGGTCGGCGAGGGCAGCCTGCGCTCGGGAGGTCAGTTCGTCGGTCACCCGCTCGAGTGCTGCGCGTTCGTCCTCGTCTGGCTCGACGCGCTCGCGAACCCGGTCGACGGTTGCGTCGAACTCGTCGCTCATACAGTCGCTTGCCGGTAAGTGCGTGAAAGCGTGTCGGTGCAGGACGGAAGCGAAACGCCTATCAAAACAATCCGAATACTATGGGATGCGAGCCGCCGTAGCTCAGTTGGTAGAGCACCACGCTGTTAACGTGGTTGTCCCAGGTTCGAGCCCTGGCGGTGGCGCTTTCTGTCGTGACACGGTGATCGGAGCGAACTGTCAGTGAACGACAAAATCACAACCCGACAGGCTCGAGCACGCAAGTCGCAGTCCGCGCAGCCGAACAAAGTGAGGCGAGCAGAACCGTCTTGCACTCGGTTCGAGCCCTGGCGGTGGCGTCTTCTGCTGTGAACGACGCGATGAGCAGCGCACCTCGTCAGTGAGCAGTGAAATCGTAACTCGACGGGCCGTCCAAACTTGCAAATAGTTCCGTTAAATTAACATTTATTTTGAACCGCGAACAATCATCAACTGTCGCGAGGTGTTCAGTAATGGCGCTCCCACGAACAGCACCAAACTCCTGGATGCAGAGCCTAGATTTCCCGAGCAAACTGTTCGAAATCGGTAGTAACGACTACGAACTGTACGAGCAAGACGACGAGTTCGTCCTTAGCGTCGAGTTGCCGGGGTTCGAGCCCGGGGAGATTACAGCCTCGTGGGACGACGGTGTATTGAACATCGTGGCGGAGCACGACGACAAGCAGCGGGGCGAACGCCGCACATACCACCGTCGGTTCCGGTTCCCGAAAACCGTCGACGAGAAGGGTATCACGGCGACGTACGACAACGGAATCCTCGACGTGCGGCTACCAGTCGAGCAGACGAGAATCACCGGTCGCGAAATCGAAATCGAGGCCGCGTAACTACGACCAGAACGCCTCGACAACGAGTCGGTTGTCCTCGGTGAGGACCGTGCTGTCGTCCGCTTCGGGCGCGACGAGGTTGCCGAACCGCTGACTCGCCGGGACCGAGTCGCTGTTCCCGAAAGCGAGGCCACTTCTCGTTACGCGACCATCGTTCGTCGACGACCATCACGGCTGCCGAGCCGTTGCTGTCCGTAAAGAGTGTCTCGAACTCGGCGACAGTCGCGCTGTCGGGACCGAACGCCGTCGAGTCGGTCTCGGCCCGCGAGGAATCGGTCGGGTCCCGAGAGCAGCAGAGCCGAAACAGCCGGCGCTCGCAGCTCAGCCAGTGCCGCGAGAAGCCGGCGCCGGTACACGGTCGTAGTATTCGCGTACGGACAATTCAAGCTGCTAGTCAGCGGGCTACTATTTTACCGGTCGCGTTCGAGTGTCTGGGTATGGTGTACCTAGGGGCACACC
>JAQCNR010000243.1 GCA_028274925.1 Halovenus sp. | reverse complement strand
TGTTGGCGAGCGTGCAACGAGACACGTCTTCCAGCAGTACACCGCACTCGACGCCAACCGAGCGAGTGAGATGGATGAGTTACACGCGACCGAACAGCGCGGGTCGGGCTGGCTGATTATTCCGACCAAGACGCCCAGCGCGTGGTCCGCCGAGGACGAGGAGCGACTGGTAGACCGCCTCCGGACACTCCTCGCCTCGGGGTATCACCAGATTTCAGACCTCGGACGATTTCTCCCGGACGACGAACCATATTTCGTACGCTAACAATGTCAGGAACATCGATCACGCAGACGAATCGGACGAGACAGTTGGCGACAGTGATACAGACCGATAGCGCATACCTCCGTCTTTAGGCGGAGGTCAAGCGGTAGGCATAGTGCGTCAATCCAGGAATCCCGCGATTGCTGGATTTCCCACCGATTCGCCGTCAGTATTAACACCTCGTAACTTATAGTGTGCAATACGAGTGAAGACCACACGGCACGCGACTTACAACCTTAACTACCACATAGTGTGGTTGCCGAAGTACCGTAACTCGGTACTCGTCAACGAGGTCGCAGACCGTGTGCGAACCATCCTCCACGAAATCGCCGACGACAAAGACTTGGAAATCATCGACCTGACCGTTCAGCCCGGCCATATCCACCTGTTCGTCAGTAGTCCACCGAAGCACGCACCGTCACTCCTCGCCAACTGGTTCAAGGGCATCTCCTCGCGGAAATACAACCACCGCTACGCCGACAACGACGGCGAGAATATTCGATGGGCACGGGGCTACTACGCAGGAACGGCGGGTCACGTCTCCAGCGAAACGGTGCAGGACTACATTCAGCGTCACGAGGAGGGCGACACATGACGGAACTCACCAAGACGCTGGAACTGAAACTGGTAGACCCGAACGCACACAAACGGCGGAAGCTCCGTGAGACGCGGGACGCCTACCAGCAGGCCCTTCGAGATGCGTTCGACGCTGGTTGCACCACGCAGACCGAAGCGAACGACGTGGTGGTCAACTACGACCTGTCAGGATACGCGAAGAACGCCCTCAAAAAGTACGTCCCGCAGTTGACGACGACGTACGACGCGGGCGACCTTCACGACGACCACCCTGTTCGGTTCACCAACGAGGGGCTATGCCTCGATCACCAGCCCGAGAACGCTATCGAGTGGTACGTCAAAATGCCACACCATGATGACTACCATCTCTGGATGCCAGCACAACCGAACCCCGACCAACGGGATTGGTTGGAAGCTTTGAACGCTGGTGACGCGGAGATGGGCGAGAGTCGGCTGTTCCAGCGGGACGGGACGTGGTATCTCCACGTCACCGCCACCCGCAACGTGGAGGGCTGTTCCAAGGCGTCCGAAAATGAACGGACACCTATCGGAGTGGACATCGGAGAAGCGTCACTCGTCACGGTGTGTCACCGCGACGACTACGGTTCTCCGACCCGCCCCGAACTATGGGCTGACGAAGGCAAAACCGTTCGTCGGCTCCGCAAGACCTACTTCACCGCTACGCGACGGCTTCAAGAACGCGGAAGTGACCGTCTCGCCGAGTCGTTCGGTGACGACCTATGGAACCAGATAGACGACGTGTTCCATCGTGTCACCCGCGAAGTCGTGGAGCACGCCGAATCCGTCGAGAATCCCGTACTGGTAATGGAAGACTTGACCTACATTCGGGAGTCGATGGACTACGGCGAGTATATGAATCGCCGTCTTCACGGGTGGGGATTCGCTAAACTCCACGCGCAGATACGGTACAAGGCCGTTGAGAAGGGGATTCCCGTCGAGACGGTGAATCCGCGTAACACGTCGAAGGAGTGCCATGCGTGCGGTGAAGTTGGGTATCGCCCGAAGCAGGCGACGTTCAAATGCACGAACGACGACTGCTGGATAGGCGAGTACCAAGCGGACGTGAACGGGGCGATAAATATCGCAGACCGCTACCTCAGCGGAGAGAGTCGTTCCAGAGAACACGAGAACGACAATGACTCGGCTGAGGATGGGGCGCATTTGACCGCGCCACAAGACAGCCAAGCCGATGCTGAAATCCAGCAGTTGACGCTTGGAACGTATGCGTCTTGAAACCACAGGGCCGTTGCACTCGCCCTGAAATCCCGTGGCGGGATTCCCGCGTCTTCAGGCGCGGGAGGAGGTCAATGCGATTGCTGGCTGGTTTGCCATCGGGACCTCCTTACTGCGAGCCCTGCTCGCGGCCGGCAGCGGCCTCGGAGCGATTCCGGAGGGACTGCTGTTATTCAGCGGCTTTTTCACCTACTGGACGAACATCGTCGTTGCGCTTGCGGTGACACTCCCGCTCGTCGCTCCGGACTCTCGGCCGGGCCGCTTTTTCCGCCGCCCGGGCGTCGTTACCGGGGCCGCCGCGAGCATCGCCCTCGTTGCGCTGGTCTACGAACTGCTACTCCGAAGTGGGTGGAGTCAGGTCAGCCTCGACCTGATACTCAATCTCCTGTTGCACTACTTGGTCCCGATTGCCTTCGTGGGCTACTGGTGGCTCGTGACGCCAAAGGCGGCTCTCTCGTGGCGCGGTCCGCCGGTGTGGCTCTCCTATCCGGCCGGGTACACAGCGTTCGTGCTCGTTCGGGGTGAACTCGCCAACACCTACCCGTACCCGTTCCTTGACGTGGCCGAGTACGGCTACGAGTTCGTTCTCACGAGCGTGGCTGCCATCGGTGCGTTCTTTCTCGTGTTGGCATTTTTGCTGGTCGGGATTGGACGGTTGTCCCAGCGCCGCTAGTCGTCGGCGGCAACGCCGTCGGCCGTCTCGTCGATGTACGCTTCTTTCCAGCCGCCTCGAAGAAACCACGGGATGGCAACCGCCGCGCCGAGAATGTTCCCGACGGCCATTCCAATCCAGATACCGCGCTCGCCGAAGCCAAGTCCAAAGACGAGCAAGCAGACGGTGCCGACGCGACCGATCCACAGCGTGATAATCGAGATGGTCATCGCCGTCTTCGTGTTGCCGGCACCGCGGAACGCGCCGAGGATAACCTGTGTGATACCTATGAAGGCAAATTCAACCGAGCGGATGCGAACGTACTCGACGCCGCTGGCAATCGTCTCAACTGCGTTGGGGACATCGCCAAGGAAGACGCCAACCAGTGGTTTCGTGGCGACAACCACGACGACAGCAACCAGCACCATCACGCCGGCGGCCGTCGAGACGGCGAGAAACACCGACCGAGCGGCCCGGTCGGACCGGTTCGCACCGAGATTCTGGCCGACCATCGTGTCGATAGCCCGGCCGAGTCCCATCGCGGGGAGAAAAACCAGCGAGACGATGCGGTTGCCGAGGCCGTAGGCGGCAACTACTGCCGGCGAGAAGCCAACGACGATAGCGATGAGCGTGATCTGTGCCAGCGCGTTCATCGAGTTCTCGACCATGCTCGGCACGCCGAGTCGGACGATATCCGCCATGAATTCGAGGTTCGGGCGGAGGTGTTCGAGTCGAACCTGCGGTCCAATGGTCGTGCCGAAGAGGAGATACAACCCAATGGCGCTCGCCGCGCCGCGGGCGATAATCGTCGCCAGCGCTGCCCCGCGAACCCCGAAGCCGGTGAAGCCAGTCGCCGAGAACAGCGACGACTCAAGCCCGCCCAGAAAGAGCACGTTCAACAGCGGGTTGCCGGCGAATCCGAATATGAGGAAGGGGTTGAGGAGGATGTTCAGTACTACCGAAAGCACCATGATGTACATCGGCGTGCGAGTATCGCCGTACCCGCGCAGCAGCGCCGAGAAGACGAAAAAGCCGAACAGGAACGGAATTCCGATGAAGAATATCTCCATGTACGCCGCCGCCAGCGGAATGATTCGGTCACCAGTTTCGGTCGCTGTCGGGAGCAGTCTCAGCCCCGGTCGGGTGAAGACGAAGCCGACGGCGGCGATAACCAGCGACAGCGTGCTCACGAAGACGACAGTCTGGCCGGCAACGAGTCCCGCCGAGCGGTCACCCTCGGCGCCGGTGTACTGTGCAACGAGAATTGCGCCGGCCGTGGTGAAGCCGGCGGCGACGGAGACGAGCAGGAAGATGAGGGGAAAGGAGAGGCTAATCGCCGCAACGGCGTCCGCTGAGAGTCGGCCGAGATACAGCGTGTCGACGACGTTGTAGGTGACCTGCAGCAACTGGATGACGACGATTGGCCACGCGAGTCGAAACAGCGGTCGGAGGAGACTCCCTTCGGTGATTGATTTCTCTGTGTCGGCGTCGTCTTCGGTCTCGGGAGTGTCGTCACTCGGAGTCGGCGCTGCAGAGGAGTCTTCGGCAGCGTCAGGTGGCTGGTCTGCCACTACCGGCTCTGTCGCCGCCGAGGGTCCTCAACGTTCTGGTCTGGCTCGAATCGCTACGCTGAAACCGCTCGGGTGGCGAAAGGATGTATGATTCGGCTCGTCTGGGGCACCGGCCACGCCTCCACGGAGAAAGCGTCGTTCGACTTGGCGCTGGCTGACGCCGGAGTCCACCAGTACAATCTTCGGGAACTCTCCTCTGTTATCCCGGCCGGCGTCGACCTTCAGCGAGTCGGCTCCGCACCGGACCTCGGCCCGACCGGCAACGCAGTCGATGTTGTGTTGGCCCGCCAGACCAGTCCGCCGGGTGCCCGCGCCGCCGCCGGATTGGCGTGGGTTCGCGGCGAGGACGGCGCGGGCGTCTTCTACGAAGTCGCCGACACCGACCCCGAGACGGTCGGGGAACTGCTCCGGGCAGGTATCGAACGTGGCTGTTACATCCGCGACCTAGATTACGCCGATGTCGAGACAGAGATTGTGACCGCCGAGTCGGCACCCGACGAGTACACGACTGCGGTCGTGCTCGCAACCTACGGCGAGAGCGAACCGCTGGTGTAGTTACTGCTTCGCGACGCGGTGGCGGATGACTTCGGCGTCGTCGTTCCACTCGAAGTTGCCGCCGTGGGCGCGCACCATCCGCTCTTTGTACGCGTCTAAGTCATCCGAGCCTTCCCGACGGGCGTCCTCGTCGGTCATATCTCCGAGCGTCCGTTCGGTCACGTCGACTACCTCGAACGTCTCGCCGTCGAGTTCGAAGGTGTCGCCTTCCTCGGCGTACTGCTGGCCGCGGTGAATCTGTGTCATCTTGCCGGCCGCAACGGCTTCGACTGTTCGGTCGTTCGGGAACAGCGATTTGGGGTCGATTGTTGCCATACTCCCTTCTTCGAGTTACAGCGGCAAGTAAGTCAGGCTGGGCCGATACGTTCAACTCCACACGCCCGCTGGCTCCAGTGTGGACAGCGAGTTCGGCTTCGAGTTGAGCGTCTGCCAGTACGCCGAGGAGCACTGGCCACCGGGCCGCCAGCGCCAGCAGCCACTCATCGTCGCCCGGCAACTCGGGACGAAACACCGCCGCTGGGATACGCTCGTACTCGTCTGTGACCCCGACGGACTCCGCCAGCGCGCCACGTTTGGCTCGCAACGACTCGACAGCGACCTGCTACACGTCGTCCGTCACGCCCCCGCGGAGTGGGCGTGGTATCAGGACTGTTTACCTGACCCCGGCTACCCGTGGCGGTACGTCCGGGAGGCCGTCCATCGCGCTGCTGACCGCGGTGTCATCGAGCGCCGCAGGCAAGGCAACCGGATCGAACTCCGCCGCCGGTTCGAGTATCCGGAGTGGGTCGAGTGGATCATCGCTATCGAGAACAAACCCGACCTCGACGCCAGCGCCGCCCGCCAGTTGGCCGACCAACTGCACAGCGACGTCGCGCTCGCGCTGGCTGACGAGGTGTGGGTCGCCACCGAGCAGACAGACAACGCCATCGCGCCAGTGTTGCTCGAAGACCTGCCCGTCGAGGCTGGCGTAATAAGCGTCGACCCGACACGACGCGGCCCCGACGCCGCGACGGTCCGCTGGCAACCCAAACGACTCCCGACCGAGAAACCGGGCACGCGAATTCTGGAGCGACCGACTGGCGGCAGCCACGGCGCCTCTGCCTGTCGGTTCGAGTACGACAGCCCAGACTGGAAGGCTGCCAAACGCCGGGAGATAGCCGAGCGTGCCTACGAGCGTGGCTGGCGCTCATATATCGACTCGATGCGCTCGGACTGCCGGCATTTCGAAATTGCCGAGACAGACGCTGCCTTTCGGCCGGTCTGTCGGGCCAAAAACTGCCACCAGACACCGCGGCAGTGCAGTTCCTCCTGTAGAGAATTCGAGCCAGAGCCACCGACATGGCGACAGGGCGGGTGGCCGATTGACGGCGGCCCCGGCAAGGGACTCACGCGTGTGCTCGCGGAGCGGCGTGACCGTCAGCGACCCGAGCAGGAGTGACCAGACAGGTCAGTCGGGCCTCAAGCAAACTCGACGCCAGTAATCTCGAATCGTGCGCCGCCAGCGTCGCTGTCAGTGAGAGCAATCGTCCAGCCGTGGGCTTCGGCAATCGCCTGGACGATATTTAATCCGAAGCCGGTGCCGTCCGTTGTAGTCGAATAGCCGGCCTCGAACAGCCTGTTACGGACTTCTTCGGGAACGCCGGGACCGTCGTCTTCGACGTAGAAGCCACCGCTGTCGAGGGCGCCAATCGTCACAGTCACGCCGCAATCACCGTGTTCCACGGCGTCCTGATGAGGGTCCGAAGCGGGGCTCGTGGAGCCATGC
>JAQCNR010000237.1 GCA_028274925.1 Halovenus sp. | reverse complement strand
GGGAAAGCCTTTCTCCTGCACACGATCAAGCAGTACGGCCCGGAGGGCTACCTCGATTACTGGGCGGACCTGCAGGCCAACGACGTGCAAGTGCTGGGGTCGTGGTCCGACGCTTACGGTGCCTGGAGCAACGGCGAAGCGCCGATGGTCGTCTCCTACTCCACCGACCAGGTGTTCGCAGACGAGTCCGGCGAGGACCTCGACAAACACCAGGTTCGATTCCTGAACGACCAGGGCTACGCCAACCCCGAGGGGATGGCCATTTTCGCCGAAAGCGACCAGTCTGACGCCGCTCGCGAGTTCATGTCCTTCGTCCTGCGGCCCGAGATACAGGGTGAAATTGCCGTTCAGAACGTCCAGTTCCCGGCAACAGAGACGGCCGAGGTTCCGAGCGACTACGCCGAACTGGCCCAGCAGCCGCCCGAACCAGTCACGTTCACGTACGAGGAACTCGATGGGCATGTCAGTGGCTGGATCGAAGACTGGGAGCGACAGTTCGCAGGCAACTGAAGCCGTGAGCGACAGCGATGGCGCGGATGGACGAACGCGAGGGCGACTCCGGGAGGTAATCGAGCGACGGTCGCTTCCGGCACTCGCCGCCGCGTCTGTTGCTGTCCTCGTCGTCGTATTCTATTATCCGGTTTCGACAGTGTTCGTCGATGCCGTCTTCATCGAGGGTCGGCTGACGCTGCGGGTCTTCGGAGACACTCTCACCGACCCCTTCTATTTCGGAGAGCTAGCACGACTGTTCGCGGGCGACTCACCGCTCGCGGTGGCCGAGGCCATCCGCTCGGGCAACGCACGGCTCGGAATCGTCGGGTTCACTGCGTACCAGGCCGCGCTGTCGACAGTCGCCAGCGTCCTCCTCGGGGTGCCGCTGGCCTATCTGCTGGCGCGCTACGAGTTCCCCGGCCGAACGACGGTTCGCTCACTGACGATTCTGCCCTTCGTCCTTCCGTCGATTATGGTCGCTGTAGGGTTTTACGCCACCTTCGGCGCGGACGGGACGCTCAACGCTGCGCTCGCGCTGGTCGGCCTGGGGCCCGTCGACCTCTTACCCTCGCTGACGGCCATCGTCGTCGCGCACGCATTCTACAACGCGCCGTTGGTCGCTCGGATTACGACGGCGGCGTGGGAGTCCGTCGACGCCAGCGCCGTCGAGACGGCCCGGAGCCTCGGTGCCAGCCCGCTCCGGGCGTTCCGCGACGTCGTGTGGCCCCAGATTGCTCCCTCGATTCTCATGGGTGCGGCATTGACGTTCGTGTTCACCTTCGGGACCTTCCCAATCGTCCTCGCGCTCGGCGGGTTCGAGTTGGCGACCGTCGAGGTGTTCATTTATCGGCTCATCCGCGACCTGAACTACGCCGAGGGTGCGGCGCTGGCGCTCGTCGAACTCGCCATCTCGCTGGCGTTGCTCTACGGCTACCTCCGGTACGAGGCGGCCAAGGCCGTCGAATCCAGCGGACTCAGACCACAGGAGCGCAGGCCGCTGCGGCCGCCGTCGCTGTCGGTCCGGGAACTACTCCCGCGCGTGGGGGTGGCCGCTTACGCGGTTGTCGCAGTCGTGCTCTTCGTCGCTCCCATCGCGAGTATGCTGTATGCCAGCGTCTCGGGGCCGACCGGGTTCACGCTGGAGCACTACCGCTTTCTCGTCGAACGCCAGACGACGGGGGCGGCCTTCCAGGTCCGGCCCGGACCGGCGGTCCGGAACTCGGTTCTGTTTGGCGCGGCGGCGCTGGCCGTTGCGCTCCCGATGGGCGTGGTCGTCTCGGTGTTGACGACCCGGGACTATCGCGGACGGACGCTGGTCGGGACCGTGGCAATGGCACCGCTGGCCGTCTCGGGGATTATCGTCGGCCTGGGGCTGCTCCGGGGACTCGTCTTCGGCGTCGAGATTGGCGACTGGCGTCTCGCCGTCGGCGGCCCGCTCGCGATTATCGCCGCCCACGCCGTCGCGGGCTATCCCTTCGTCGTCCGCATCGTCGCACCGGAACTCGACGCCCTCGACAGCCAGTTGACCGAGTCCGCGCGGGCGCTGGGTGCGTCCAGAGCGCGCGCCCTCCTCGACGTGGAACTCCCGCTGGTCTGGCCCGCGGTGGTCGCGGGCGCGGCCTTCGCCTTCGCGCTCTCGGTCGGCGAGTTCACCGCGACGGCCGTCCTCGCGTCGGGGACCGGCCAGTATACGATGCCCATCGCCATCGAGCGGTTCGTCGGCCGACGTCTCGGTCCCGCGACGGCGATGGGCGTCGTTCTGCTTATCGTGACGAGCGTGAGTTTCCTCCTCATCGACCGGCTGGGAGGTGATTACGGTGGGTTCTGAGTCCGTGCTCGAACTCGACGGCGTGACGCGACGCTATGGCGGGATGACCGCCGTCGAGGAGCTCTCACTGTCGGTCGCCGACGGGGAGTTCTTCACGCTGGTTGGTCCCTCTGGGTGTGGAAAGACGACGACACTCCGGCTGATTGCGGGCTTCGAGGAACCGATGAGCGGCACCGTCCGGTTCGGCGGGACGGACGTGGCTGGCGTGCCGCCCGAGGACCGCAACGTGGGCGTCGTCTTCCAGAACTACGCGCTCTTTTCGCACATGACCGTCGGCGAGAACGTCGCCTACGGCCTGAACTTCGCGGAGCCCCCGGGCGGCGTGAGCGACGAGGAACGCGTCGCGGAACTGCTGGAGTTAGTCGATTTGTCCGGCACGCAAGGCCGGGACCCGAGCAGTCTCTCTGGCGGCCAGCGCCAGCGTGTTGCTATCGCGCGTGCACTGGCTCCCGGGCCGGACGTGCTCCTGCTGGACGAACCGATGAGCGCGCTGGACGCGAAACTCCGGGAACGACTCCGGGTACAGGTCCGCGAGATTCAGCAGGAACTCGACATCACGACCATCTACGTCACCCACGATCAAGAGGAGGCGCTTGCGGTGTCGGACCGCGTGGCCGTGCTGAACGAGGGGACGGTCGAACAGGTGGCCACGCCGCGGGACATCTACCACCGGCCCCAGTCACGGTTCGTCGCCGAGTTTGTCGGCGACAACAACGTCTTCGATGGCGAAGTGCAGGCGGTCGACGGAGACACGGCAACAGTGGCCGTCAGCGAGGAGACGCTGCGTGTCAGTCTCGGTGACTGGCGCGGGTCGCCCGTCTCGGTCGGCGACCGCCTCACCTTCTGTGTTCGACCGGAGGAACTTGCAGTCGGTTCCGGCGCAAACCGACTCACAGCGGGGGTCACGAGCAGCGAGTTTCTGGGCGAGACGACCAGGGTCCGTCTGGACTGGCTTGGACAGGAACTTATGCTTCGCACTCGCGAGGCGCTGGGCGGCGATGTGACCGTCGGGTTCGACCCCAAGGACGCCCGCGTCGTCGAGTGCCGTACGTAAGGGTGGCGACGTGCAGCCGATATGCTTCACTGATTCTGGGTCGGTGTCTCGTGTCGACAAGACAGAGCGTCCCCACCTTCAGTGGTCACCTGTCAATCCCTGCTGCCATCCGGACGGCACCAATACTGCTTAGCAAGAACATCAGGCCGCCAACGACTGACATGCCAATATTGAGCGCATTGTTTTCAAGTTGGTCCGCTCTCGATGGCTGTTCTAAATAGGCTCGGTTCGGCTCAGCTGAATGGACGTACCCAGTCCGTGTTTCTCCAACCGGATATTTGTCGACGATAGCCTGTGCTCGCCATCGCTGTGAGTACGACCGATCCGAAATCCCTGGGTTCACACTCGAACTTTTGTATCTTTGCCCATCGATCTCGTACTCGTAGCGAATCGTGATCCGATACTCATCGTTGTCCGACGACGATCCATCTGGCTCACTGACCGACGATTCCAGAATTGTGACTTCCGTCTGTTCTGCATTGGTCACCACCTCGTTTGTCCGTACGTAATCCACCCAACCAATCGTTACGAGACCACCACCTACGACAACGAGTCCGAGTATGATGAGAAACCCCACAGATTGTGTGCCCGAACCGAGGAACTTCACAGCCAGCAATTATGAACCAAATCTAATATTATTTATCCCTCTCGGCAATAGATTGTATCAAATAGAATATACATAACTGTATAATACAGCCACCTCATTCTATTCGAATGTACACAGGGTTCCAGATATGCCGAGTCAATCAACTACCGTCCACTCGTCTCTGGTCGCAGTTCTTCCAGGTGTAGCGATCCGCGGGGGAATTCTTGGCGCCATCTTCGCGGGATTTAGCTATCTGTATTTGATCGAATTCTGGCAGTGGACGAGCGTATTTCTCGACCCACTCTCACCAGTCAGATTGGTCGTCGTTATTGCAGTTCTTCCGGCGACGATTGGTCTCGTAGCCGTGCTTGCGACCCTCGAATATAGCCGCCGTCGGTACGAACTGGCCGACGAGGAGATTATCGAGTACCGTGGACTCTTGCGAACGGAATCGAACGCTATTCCGTACTCAGAAATTACCGACGTCCATCTCTCCCAGTCGCTGCTCCAGCGATTTTTCGATGTCGGGACGATTCGGATTAACGACCAAGACGCCTCGGAAACAAGACAGCACGAGGCAATGCTGCTTCGGTTCATCACTCAGCCCGATGCGGTCTATGACCGCC
>JAQCNR010000374.1 GCA_028274925.1 Halovenus sp. | reverse complement strand
CGTGCTCGAAATCAACGTCAGAATCGCAATCGGGCTCGGTGTGGTCGGCGCCGGCGGAATCGGCCGCTACATCAAGCTTCGCCAGGACCTCTTCGCCTACCAGGAGATGGCCGCCGGTATCGTGATGGTCTTCGTCATTGTCATCACCGTCGAGTTCATTTCCTCGCGCATCCGCGCCCGACTCCGACCGAGCGAACACGAGTCCCGTGGCCTCGGCGACGTCGTCAAGAGCCTCGGTGACCTCAACCGCTGGCTCGGTCGGGACCCGAAAAAGTAATTGCGCTGTTTTTTATTCTGACACCGACGAGCCGTCGTTTGCGACCGCATCAACCTCACGAGCGACTGCCAGCAGTTGCTCGTGAGCCCGGCCGTTCGAGGCGACCAGTCCACGCGCGTCGTGACGCCAAGGATTCCCGTCGAGGTCGGTCACCGTGCCCCCGGCCCACTCGACCATCGCCGCGCCAGCGACGGTGTCCCAGGCGTTGGTCTCACGGTTGGTGAGGACGCCGTCGAGGGTACCGGCTGCAACGAGCGACAGCGCTGCCTGTGCTGACCCCGGCCGGCGCAAATCACCGAATCGCTCGACGATGCCGCTCGTCGCCGTCGCGTACTCGTCCCTGCGGTCCCGGTCCCACCAGACGATTGGCGCGACGGCGAATCGCTCGGGGTCGGTCCGCTCGCTGACAGTCAGTTCCTCGCCGTTCAGAGTCACGCCGTCGGGCGTCCCAACGTAGCAGTCACCCAGCGCGGGGGCCACGTTCACCGCCGCCACTGGCTCTCCGTCGAGAAGACAGGCGACGCTCGTCGTCCACCGTCGGTTCCCTCGAACGAAATTGTTCGTTCCGTCGATGGGGTCGACAATCCAGACCGGCCCTTCGGCCGGGAGGTGCTGGTCGTCGTCGCCCTCCTCGCCGTAGATAGTCGCGTCTGGAACCGCTCTTCGAATCTCTTCGGCGACTGCGGCCTGCGCTGCCTTGTCAGCCTGCGTGACGACATCGGTCTTTCCGCGCTTGTACGAGACGTCGAGGTCCGTCCGGAAGGCCTCGGCGGCGACCGCTGCGCCTGCGTTTGCACCGGCTTCCGTAATCTGCGCCAACTCGTCTCCGTCAATACCGGGGCTGTTGGCGTCCCGCGGGATTAACCTGCGGGATGGCATCGAAACGCTTACTCACCACAGAACCGTCCGGACAGATATGAGCGATTTTGCTGTCGACCCCGAGGAGGTCGAACACATTGCAGAACTCGCCCGCGTCGAACTCAGCGACGAAGAGCGCGAGCGCTTCGCCGGACAGTTCGGCGAGATTCTCTCCGCGTTCGAGGCACTCGATGAGGTCCCAGAAACTGACAGCGACCCCGACCTCACCAACGTGATGCGGCCCGACGAGGTCCGGGAGAGTCTCGACCAGAGCGAGGCGCTCCGCAACGCCGACGAAACAGAAGACGGCCAGTTCAAAGGACCGCGAGTCTCCTGATATGGCCGAGAATATCTACATCACCGAGACGACTATCGAGGGCGCAGACGACGGGCCGCTTGCAGACCGGACCGTCGCCGTGAAGGACAACATCTCGACGGAAGGTGTCCGGACAACCTGTGGCTCCGCGATGCTCGACGACTACGTCCCACCGTACGACGCAACTGTCGTCGACCGCCTCCAGACCGCCGGTGCGACCATCACCGGCAAGACCAATATGGACGAGTTCGGGATGGGAACAACGACGGAAACCTCAGCGTTCGGACCGACTGACAATCCCGCTGCGCCGGGCTACGTTCCGGGCGGCTCGTCGGGTGGCTCGGCCGCCGCCGTGGCCGCTGGTGAGGCTGACCTCGCACTCGGAACTGATACCGGTGGCTCCGTCCGCTGTCCCGCCGCATTCTGCGATGTTGTCGGAATCAAGCCGACCTACGGGCTCGTCTCCCGCTACGGACTGATTGCCTACGCCAACTCACTGGAACAGGTTGGACCCCTCGCGCCGACTGTCGAAGCGGCGGCCGAACTGCTGGAGGTTATCGCTGGCCCCGACGAGCGTGACGGCACCACCCGCGACGCCCACGAGCACGGCAGCGATTACGAGTACGCTGCCGCTGCCGATGGCGACGTCGAGGGGCTGGACATCGGTGTCCCGACGGAACTCCTCGATGGGGCTGACGAGCGCGTTGTCGAGCAGTTCTGGGCGGCAATCGAAGAACTCGAAGCACAGGGCGCGAGCCATCACGAAGTCAGCCTCCCGAGTCTCGAACACGCTGTCGAGGCCTACTACGTCATCGCGATGAGCGAGGCGTCGTCGAATCTCGCCCGGTTCGACGGTGTCCGCTACGGCACTTCTGGTGGGTACGACGGCAACTGGAACGAATCCTTCGCAAAAGCCCGCGAGGAGGGCTTCGGCGAGGAGGTCAAACGTCGGATTCTGCTCGGCACCTACGCGCTGTCGGCGGGCTACCACGACAAGTACTACAAGAAAGCACAGGACGCTCGCGCGTGGATTCAGGAGGACTTCGACGACGCGCTCTCGGAGGCAGACATCCTCGCGTCGCCGACGATGCCAATCACGCCCTTCGAACTCGGCGAGAGTCTCGACGACCCGATGAAGATGTACCTCGCTGACGCGAACACGACGCCGGTCAACCTCGCGAACCTTCCTGCGATTTCGGTGCCGGTCGGCGACGACGATGGTCTCCCGGTTGGTCTCCAGCTCGTCGGCCCGGCCTTCGGCGAGAAGCGCCTCATCCGCGCGGGAAGCGCGCTGGCGTAACGCCTTTTCTCGCGGATTTCTGGCTGCAGCTTGCAGTCACTTCTCGTTGTCTTCGGTGGGCTGGCGACGCTGTGGGTCTGCCGGCGGTACCTGCCCGTCACCCAGGCGCTGACTCGCTTCGTCCGGTTGCTGCTGACCGTCCTGTGGTGGCCGCCGGCTGGCGGGTTGGTTCTGCTGCTGGCGGCCAGACCGCGGCTGGTCCCGTCGTGGGCCACCGGACCGCGGCTGGTCCAGCGACCGCGCGCCCGTCGTTGCCGGGCCACGACTGCCAAGATAGCAGCCACCACACTGTAACAGTCCGCCACCAATCGCCAGATAGACGCCGGGCCCGACGCTGGTCACAGCCCCAATCTCGGGTTTGAGCCACGCGCTGTACATCCAGACTGGGTCGAAGAGATAGAACGCGCCGAGTCCAACAGCCGCGACGGCGCTCACCCCGCCGACACCGAGGACGACTTGACTCCACGGCTCTGTCAAGACGATGGCGGCCGCGACGAGACCGACACCGGCGAGGACCACCCAGTCCACGCGGTCGATGCCGAGGATTTGCTCTGCGGTGTCAGCCTCCGAAAAGGAACTCAGTCCCTCGGCGCGCTCGCTCGGGTCGGTGACTGGAATCGCCTCCGACGCGGTGAGCCAGGGCAACAGGCCGCTGA
>JAQCNR010000190.1 GCA_028274925.1 Halovenus sp. | reverse complement strand
ATGAGTGTGCGGCTCTCGGAGAGACGCTCGTAACCGCCGTACATGAGCGGGTACGACGAGGTGAGAATGGTCGGGAACGACGGACGGGTAGAACAGGCGTGTGCGAATGCGTTGGTGTATACCGCCGAGTCATCGGCGCGAGAATCGAGAGTCGGGGTCGTATCCCGACCGTATCCATAACAGCCCACATGGTCAGCTCGAAGGGAATCCACAGTGACCAGGAGGACATCTTTCATGTGCCAGAGTGGCTGGAGTGGATATTTGACGGTTGTGATATGACCCGTGCCCGGCACCAGTAGCCCAGCCAGTCAGTCAGTCAGCTACCTCGCGCAGCACCTGCTCGTAATCGTCGGCGACGCTTCCCCAGTCGAACTGGGAGACGTACTGCTGGAGCGCGGCGCCGTCGGTCCGTTCGACCGCCCGTGAGATGTTATCCGCGATGGCTCGCGGATCGGCGTCGGAGTATGTAACGAGGCCACCGAACCGGCTCCGTGCTCGACCGGTGAGAATGACCGATGGCAGTCCGGCCGCACCGTACTCGAGCACTTTCAACGTATAAGGGTCATCGACGAGTGAGAGGCCAACATCTGCTTCGTGGAGATAGCCAGGGACAGTCTTGTGTGGCACCGTACCGGGGAAGACAACCGACGGGTCGTTTTCCGCCCGCTTCCTCACCGAATCCTTGAGCGAGCCGGTACCGAGGACGAGAAGCGACCAGTCCGAAAGGTGATCAATGCTCGCCAGCATCTGCTCAATATTGTAGAGCGGCTCCAAGCCACCCACGTAGACCGCAACGTGTTTCTCCAGCTCATACTCCAAGAGAGTCTCCCGGGCATCAGAGAGGATGTCTGGGGTGGGGGTTGCGAACCGGTCGTACTCGACACCAAGTGTCGTCTTCGTGCACTTAGTTCGCCCACACACCCGCTCTCGCTCTTCTTCGTAGACATACAGCGTATGCGAACTCATGCGAAAGGTGATGTTTTCGAGACGCCGAATCAAGAGAGCGGACAAACGCGAATGAGTCGTGGCGAACTGTCCGATCGGGTCAACGTGGTCGACAACAAGCGGACAGTCGAGGTATTTGTGAAGGACGCTTCCAGCGAGCGCGCCAGCACGGGTTGTCCCGACAAGTACATCATAGTCTCCGCGATTCCGAATGGTTCGGAGTACAGTTCGACTTGTCGTCCCGCGAAGCGTCACTCGGATATCCCGCTCTCGGAGGTGCGTCGCGAGCCGCTGGCGACCAACGCTGATGTTGTCCGGTTTATTCGGCGTCAACCAGAGTATCTGCATCACTCTCTCACCACGCACACCGGCAGATGCAGCGGATTCACGGTATCAATACAGGCTTCGAGTAGCGTCGTTAGAAGGATTGTGGTGCTAAGCACAACGCTCAATTACGGTGCGCTAAACGGGATAGTACACGCGGTCGTGGTGGCCGTACAACGAACAGCCATGAGGATCGGACAGACTTCCATCGTCAACTTCCTCTCCGAAATCGCTACCACGGCCCTCGGCTTCTTCGCCACACTCTACGTCGCCCGTGCGCTCGGCTCGCAGGGCGACGACGTGCTCGGTGTCTACTTCGTCGTCGTCGCCGTCGTCATCTGGCTGCGGGTGGTCGGCAACCTCGGCCTCCAGACGGCGGTGAAAAAACGGCTCAG
>JAQCNR010000179.1 GCA_028274925.1 Halovenus sp. | reverse complement strand
CCCAACTGGTCGAACAGGTCGTTGACCGCTTCCTCCTGGTCGGAGCTCAGTGCCTTCGTAGGATAGAGGAAGAGGGCGCGGGCGTCGGGGTTGCGTTGTTTGCACAGCGCGAAGTACAGCGTGTAAATCCACGTCTTGCCTGAGGCCGTTGAGGTGGCAACGGTGACGTTCTCGCCGTCGAGGAGGCGCTCGATTGCTTCGGCCTGGTGGGCGTAGAGGTCGCTCCCCAGGTTGGCGGCCAACTCGCCGGGCAGTACCGATTCGGCGTCGACGTACTCGGCCTCCCGGGCGGGCTGAGTCTGTGTGTGGACGAGTTGGTCGTCGTAATCGGGATAGCTCTCTCGCAGCGTCGCGGGGTCGAGCAGGTCGTCGGCAGTGGGCGTGTACTCGCTCATCTCAGAAATCACTCAGCTGTCCTTGGGCGGTATCCGCGCCGGTCGTCGTGCTGTCGCTGCTGTACGTGGCGGTGGCGTCGGCCAGTGCCTCGTAGACGTGTGCGAGTGCGCGCACGTCGTCCTCGCAGTATCGTTCGTGGCGGTCCCAGTCCAGTGCAGTCTCGGGACCGGGATTGGCCTGCCAGCGCTGGAACAATCGCGCGACAGCCGCGCCAGTCAGCCCAGTCTCTGCCCCCTCCCAGCCCAGCGCGGCGGCGACATCTTCCAGTTTGTTGGTCCGACCGGGAAGGATGGCTTGGCCCGCTGTCGTCGCCCAGAAGTAGGGGTCGAACGTCCACGTCTGTGTCCAGTCATCGAGATACTCGGGGCAGTGCTCGGCGGCGTGTTCCTCGATAACGGGAAAGTCGAAGTTCCGGCCGTTGTACGCGACGACCGGTCGGTTCGTGGCGTTCGTCCGTAGCCACGAGAGAAACGCCTCGATGGCAGCGCCGGGTTCGTCGGGGTCCCGGGCGAGAAAGGAGTGGTACTCTCCGGTGCGGTCGTCGAGAACGCCAATCAGCCAGACCATCGTCGGATTCAACCCGTCAGTTTCGATGTCGATAAAAATCGGGTCGGCCGAGGGAACGCCGTCGTCGCCGAGGCGTCGGACCTCACCCTCGGCGTTCGCAGCGGCGCTTTCGAGGACCGTCTGTGCGGTGTCGCGGCCCAGACCAGAGAGGTCAGCCAGTTCTGGAATCGTCGCGTCGGCAACATCCTCGCGCCGGCGGTAGCCCGCCCCTCGGAGTGTTTCAGCGCGGGTTCGGCCCACCTGGTCGAGCGCTCGCAGCCCAAATTTCTCGGGCGTAATCGTCTCCGTGCAGACGACGCCGTCGGCCCGAAGCTGGAGGTGTGCAACGCCGGGTTCGGTCTGACCTTGTCGTTCGTTCGCGCCCGGAACAGTCCCCTGAACGACGAGGTCACCCCACTCGCCGCGGTAGTCCGGGTTGGCCTCCGTTGTCAGGTGGGTGTACGAGTCCGAGAGGTCTCCAGAAAATGCCTGCTCGTAGGCCTCGCGGCCGTCGAGTCGTGTTTCGAGGTTGACGAGGTCGATATCGACAGCGAGCGCGTCCGAGAGGAGATATGCCTCGCCGTCGCTGAGTTGGGATTCGAGGTCTGAGAGGTCAGCGAGCGACGCTGCGTCCGGAACGTGAACGAGGTCAATCTCGCTATCGGTCTGGACCGGGTGCAGCGTGCGTTGTGGTCGGCCGGTGACGATGGTTGGAACGTCACCATCGAGTGCCTGTCGCAGTTCGAGTTCGTGGTGTGGCTGTGGAACAGCGACAACGTCGGGCTCGAAGTAGGTGAGTGAGTCGGCAAGCTGGTAGGTCGTCATCCGCGAGAGCGCGGTATCGGCGTACACCGTCAGGTCCAGTTGGCCGGCCATCAGTTGGCCTGATTTATTGCCCGGCGCATATCAGCCTGTCTCCCACGGTTAGGAGAGGTCCTCGGCGCGAGCGCGGAACCGCTCGGCCTGCGCTGGCTTCGCGCTGAACTCGACGACGGCTACGTCAGTTTCGTATGTTACCTCCACTTCGACAGCCTCGTCGTGGATACGCGAGATGAGCGACATCGCCTCGTCGGACAGCGGGAGCGTAAGCCGTTCCGAGACGAGCGCAGGCAGGTGTTCGGAGAGTCTCGTTTCGAGTGTCTCGAGGCACTCGTCAGTGCGGGCGCTGATGACAACTGGGTCGGGGGCGAGGTCCGAGACAGCGTCCAGTCGCGTCTCGGTTGTGGCCTCATCGACGATGTCAGCCTTGTTCAGCACCGTCAGCACCGGCGGGTGGTCATCGTCTAGTGTCTCGTGGACGGCCGTGAGTTTCCGCCTGAGTTCGTCGGTCTGCTGGGCGATGTCAGCCACCAGAAGCACGGCGTCGGCGGCCTCGACTTCCGTGAGCGTGCCCCGGAAGGACTCGACAAGCCAGTGTGGTAGGTCGTCGAGAAAGCCGACGGTGTCGGTCAACAGCACGTCGCGGCCGTCGAGTGTCGCCCGGCGGGTGGTCGTCTCCAGCGTTTTGAACAGGCGGTCTTCGACGGCCGCACTCGACTCGATGTCGTCGTGGCTCGTCGTGTCGAGGTCCATCTCGTCGGCGAGTCGGCGCAACAGGGTGGATTTGCCGGCGTTCGTATAGCCAGCGATAGCGACGAGGTCGAATCCCTGTTCGCGGCGCTGGTCGCGGAACTGTTCGTCAACCCCGGGGAGGTCGGCGAGTTTCCGTTCGAGTTCGTCGATGCGGTCCAGCAGGTCGTAGTAGGCCGT
>JAQCNR010000176.1 GCA_028274925.1 Halovenus sp. | reverse complement strand
GCCCGTCCGTGGTGACGTTTCTGTCCAGTTCTCGCTCAATCAGTCTGCTGATTCTCTCGGTCGCAACGCTCGATTCGTCAGGGTACCGGGCCACCGTCGTCGCGCTGAACTCGGTCGCGTCGCTGTCGTAACTGAGCGTCCCGATGTAGCCGCTCGTTCCCTCTAGCGGTGAGTGGTCGAGGCCTTGACCGTACTCGCCAACACTGAGCGTGCCGTCGCTGGTCAGTCGTGTCAGGGTGTGACCACCGTGGTCGACCGCTCGCAGGAGCGTTTCGAGTTCCGAAGACTGCTCGTATCGCGGTTGGTCCGGACCGTCGCCGGTCTGCTGGATTGTCGCGACCTGGTCGACATTGGCACCGATGAGGAGATAGCCGTCGCCCCAGGTGACGATTGCGCCGTTCGGATACTCGTAGAGTCCACTCTGACTGGTCTCCGTCGCGTCACTCTCGTCGACGCGCTGCTGGATTGTGTCGATGTCGAATGGCCCCAGGTAGAGCGAGGTTGCCCGCCCGATGAGCGTGTGTCGTTCCGCTGGAACGTTCGAGGTATCGACCTCACTGATATCGTCGAGAGCAGTGAACTCAGACAACGAGCCAAAGACTGGTTCGGCGAGGTTGGTCCCCTGGAAAAATTCCCAGAACTGGAGCAACAGTGTCGAGTAGACGAACGGCTCGAACTGCAGCGGAATCGACTCTGATGTGCTGACCTGTCCGAACAGTTCGACCTGTGCCTCGAGGCGGTAGGTTCCCAGTTCGAGTTCGCCCCTCTGCGAGAGGAATTCGTCGCCAGTTGGCACGAACTCCGCGTACGCGGGAAGTTCTCCGGTCTGCTGTGCGCCGACATTTCCGAGTCCGACAGTCGAAACGAGACCAGCAGCCCCAACTGTGGCAGCCGAGGTCTGGAGGAATTGACGGCGGCTTTGGTCGGTCATCTTCTCGCATCGTATTCCATCACCGGTTTTAACCACTTCGGAGTCTGTCGCTCCGCCGAGCCTGTTCGACGCGGAACAATGACCACAGGATGAGGCCGACGACAGTCCAGATGAGACAGAGAACGAACAGAATCTCGGGGCCGAAGAATGCACCAGCGACCGCTGGGAGCCCAAACGCAGCGACAATTGGAGCGGCGGCGTGGATTCGCTGCGTCTCTCCGCCCACCGTGGCGGTCCCAGTCCCGAGGACTGCTGCCAACCCGAGGCTCCACCGGACCGGCCACCCCAGACCGGCGAGTGTCATCGTTACCGTAATCGTCGCCGCAATCCAGAGGAAGCCGCCGACAGCGAGGGTCTGTTCTGACAGGCTGGCGCGGCGACCTGACCGAAGCCACGCGAGATACCAGAACCACGCACCGACGGTACCGGCGAGAAACGAACTCTGCGCTGCCGGTGCCCGCGAGGCAACCCACACCTGGGTGGCAACTCCGAGAGTGCCGAAAAGACAGCAGGCCAGAACTGGGAGATTCCGCGGGCTGTGACTCGCTTGGAGTGCAACGATAGCGGCGGCGATGAGTGGACCCGCGGCCAGCGCCGCGATAACGATGGCTGGCCCGGTCACCGCAGGAATTCCCCCGCTCATACCGCACGGTTTGGCGGGAGCCACCTGAAAGTACCTGTCGGCGAATGGACCGAACTGTTAATCACTGCGAGGCCGTATTTCATGTAATGAGTTCCGGCCGTTCAGCACCGCGTCGCCTGCTCGACTGGCTCCGTCCGTCGCCGCGGGCGGTGGACTGGTCGATTTTTGTGGCGGTGCTACTCGCCGCTGGCTCCGGCGTGCTCTCCTTTCTCGGGATGCGGCCCGCCTGGCTCGGCGTCTTCTGGTTTCACCGCGCCGTTGGGCTGTCGTTGACTGTGCTCATCGGGTTCAAACTCGCCCGCGTCCGGCACCGTCTCACTGATAGCCGACAGTGGCAAACTTCGACGGCACTGTCCGTCTCGCTCGCGCTGACCGCGGCTGCCACCATCGGAACTGGTGTCATCTGGGTGTTCGGGTTCACTCCGGAATTGCCGTATTTTCATTTCTTGTCTCTCCACGTCGGGCTTGGACTGTTGCTCGTCGTGCTCATGGTTGCCCACCAGCGAACGCGCTTTCGCCCACCCCGGCGGGTGGATTTCGACCGCCGTCGGACGACGATGCAGTACTCTGTGCTCTTGGTCGCCGGCGCGGTAACGTACCGTGGCCAACAACTGCTCAACAGTCTTCTGAAGACGCCAGGCGACGAGCGCAGACTCACTGGCTCGAAACGCGAATCGGGCTCTGGAAACGGCAGTTTCCCCGTGACATCGTGGGTGGCCGATAGCCCGGAGCCTGTCGACCTCTCTGCGTACGAACTGACTGTCGACGGTGCTGTCGACCAGCCACTCGCGCTCGCGTACGAAGACCTCGACCCGGACCGCTCGACTGCAGCGTTGCTCGACTGTACGAGTGGCTGGTACACCGAACAGGAGTGGCGGGGCCTCGATATCGGCAGTCTGCTCGACGCAGTCGAACCGGAGCAGGCGGCGACACACGTCCGGTTCGTCTCGGTCACTGGCTACCGCTGGAGTCTGCCCATCGAGGAGGCTCGTGACTGTCTGCTCGCGACGCACGTCGGCGGCGACAGACTCGCCCATGGCCACGGCCGCCCCATCAGGTTAGTTGCCCCTGGTCGGCGTGGGTTTCAGTGGGTGAAGTGGGTCGAACGGGTCGAGGTACGTACCCACGGCGACCCGGCGCAGTGGCTCGCAACGCTGGTGAGTGGCTTCTAGTGTGTTGCTTGGATGTTGCCTTTCAGCACCTCGACGCCGGGCAGCGACTTGCCAGTTAACGCGTTGATATACGCGCCGCCAGCGATGGAGACGTGTGAGAAGTCCTCCTCGTCCATCCCGTACATCTCGATTGCACGAGAGGTATCACCGCCACCGACGACAGAGAAACAGTCACTTCGGCCGATTGCTTCCAGCACGCGGGCTGTTCCGTTGCTGAACCGCTCGTCCTCGAACATCCCGAGTGCGCCCTTGACGAAGACAGCAGACGAGTGGGCTGCAATGTCTGAATACTGCTCGACGGTGTCGCTGCCGACATCGAGATAATCGTGGTCCTTGTTCTTGACGTCGGCGACGGTCACTTCGGCGCGTTCGTTGTTCCCGTCGGCGAACGCCAGGTCTGACGGATAGACGAGTTCGCTGGGGTGGCTCTCGATGAGCGTTCGGATTTCGTCTTTGTTCGCGCGCCACTGGCTCTCGTAGAGGTCAGATTCGTCGATATCTCGACCCACGTCGTAGCCAATCGCTCGCAGGAACAGTTCACCGACGATTCCGCCAAGCAGGAAATTGTCGACGCGGTCCTGTAGTGAGGTCATCACGTCGATGACGTCGGTCGCTTTCTTTCCGCCGGCAACCATCGTCACCTCGCCGTCGAACTCCCGGGTGGCGATGGCGCTGTTTGCCTCGTATTCTGAGACCATCACGCGACCAGCGTAGGACTCCATTTCCAGTGGGAGGCCGACAATCGAGGCGTGTTTGCGGTGTGCCGTCGAGTACGCGTCTCCAACGTAGGCGTCAAACTCCGGGGCGAGTGTCTGGACGAGGTCGCTCTTTGCGTGCTCCTCCGGTTCGCGCTCGGGGAGTTCGTCGTCCGTCATCCGAACGTTTTCGAGCATAACTGCCTCACCAGACTCGAGATTCTCGGTGGCAGTTAGCGCAGTTTCGCCGTAGGTATCAGGGACGTACTCGATATCTTCCCCGACGTGTTCCGAGAGAATCTCGGCGTGTTGTTCGAGCGTGACGAACGTGTCCCGGCCCGGTCGGCCCTGGTGTGCGAGCAAGGCCACCGAGTGACCGTCTGCAAGCAGGTCTCGCACTGTCCTGGCGTGTCTGGTGAATCGCCGGTTGTCTTCCACGACACCGACCGACACGGGAGAGTTCAGGTCCAGGCGTGCGAGCACCCGCTGCCCGTCCGCGAGGTCGTCCAGTGTCCGGTAACTCATTATGTATGTACTCGGCAACCTCCTACTAGTACTCCGCGATATTCCGTCGCCCCGGCAGTTTCACTTTCACTTTCAGGCGTCTTTTTAATGCCATCGGGAGCGAAGCTTCACATATGTCACAGTCTACACTGGACGACGAAGAGCTATTCACCGAGGCAGCCTCCGAGATGCGCGAGGATGTCGAGGAATCACTCGCCGCGGCCCGGGCGGAGTTGCCCGAATCCGACGACATCTGGGACGTCGAGGCCGACAACACCCTCGGCGTGTTGAACAGCCTCAGCACAGCGCTCAAACTCGGCGACGCACGCGAGAACCTCCGCGACGCGAAAAAGTGGTACACGATGGGCAAGGAGGCCGACGCCTTCGACGACGCCGAGGACCTCGCCGAGGAAATCGAGTCTGTCGAAGAACTGCTCGGTGACATCGAGGCGGCTGAAGAGCACGCAAGCGAACTCGCGAGTACAATCCCACAGCTCAAATCTGCCCTCGAAGAGAGCGACGAGGATGAAGCCGAGGCAGCAGAGGCCTAGTACTCCCGGTCTGCGACCGTTTCGAGCAGGTCGCCCAGTGACTCAGCCGCCGCTGTGAGAAGCTTTTTCCCAGTCTCTGCTGAGCCCTCCCGCGGGTCGCCGACGACGCCGCTATCGGTGAACTCGCTGCTGTCGTATGCGAGGTTGACGCCAGACTGCCACTCTCCCCACTGTGTCGCCGCGCCCGCGGCCGCACGGTCGAACTCGTCGGCTCTGACGTAGCGCTCGTCGAGATGTTCGAGGAGACTCGTCTCGACAGGGCCACCGTGGCCCATCTCGATGCCAGCAATATCGTCGGTATCGACCGCGTCGAACCACGTGAATGGAACTGCATAGCCCGCACCCGAGCGGGTGAACTTCCCACAGAGTTCTCGCAGTGCCGCGACGTTGCCGCCGTGGCCGTTGACGAGGACGACGCGGTCCCAGCCGTGGCTGGCGAGACTCTCACACGTCTCGCGGACGTACGCGCGAAACGTGTTACCACTGACCCACAGCGTGCCGGGAAACTCTCGGTGTTCGGCTGCGATTCCAACTGGAATCGTCGGGCCGAGCACGCACCCGACATCGGCGTGCTCGATACCGGCCTCAGCCACCGCGCCCGCAGTGAATACGTCGGTGCCGAGCACCGCGTGCGGGCCGTGTTGTTCCGTGCTTCCGACCGGAAGCACCGCCACCGACGCTCCAGACGCCTCGGCCTCGGGCCACGTCGACTCGGTGAGCTTCATACTTAAATCTCCGGGCCGACCCGTTTATATGCTCTGCTGAGTGGGAGACCGTCTCCCTGATGCAGTTCCCTGATACTGCGGCCATCCGAAATGCATAAGACACGATAACCGTAAGTCCGGATAGAATGCTGGAAACCGGATTCACAGGTCTGTCTATCCTCCGGCATATGCCGATTGCCCAAGCCGGGCGAACGCAGGCGGAGATCTTCGATACACTCCTCCTGGTGTTTCTCGTCATGGGCACTATCGTCGGGACACTCGTAATCGCGTACACGGTATACAACGCGTACAAATACCGTGTCTCCGGCGACGCAGAGGGCCGGTACGATGTCGACGAGGAGGAACTTGCCGAGACAGACGAGTACGATGTGGCGCGCCCACAGCAGGGAGAAATCCCGACAGGGCACGGTAAAGGCGGCGGAAAGAAACTGTTCATGTCCTTCGGACTGAGCGCGGTGCTCGTGCTCGGGCTGATTATCTACTCGTACTCTCTGTTGCTGTACGTCGAGGATACCGGTCAGAGCACGGAAGACGCCATCAACGTCGACGTCGAGGGCTACCAGTTCGGCTGGGACTACGCCTACTTCGAGGACGAAACCAGTAATCAGTCGCAGGTGCTGACCAGCGGCGATTACAACGCGACGAAGTTAAATTCTAATGCCGACTCGAACGCGTTAGTTGTGCCCAAGGGGACGACCATACAGTTAGACGTGACCTCACGTGACGTCTGGCACAACTACGGGATCCCCGAATTCCGGGCCAAGACTGACGCAATTCCGGATGAAACGACACAGACCTGGTTCGAGGCAGACAAAACTGGCGTCTACCGCGCCAACTGCTTCGAGCTGTGTGGGCAGGGCCACTCGAACATGCACGGAGATGTCGTTGTCGTCGAGCAAGATGTCTTCGCAGAGTGGTACGCCTCACAGACCGGAACTGACGAATCACAGATCGAATTCATGGAGGTGAGTAGCTAATGAGCGACCATTTGCCACCAAAATCATCGGTGAAACGCTGGCTTGTAACGACTAATCACAAAGACATCGGGATACTGTACATCATCACATCCCTGTTCTTCCTGGTCTTTGGCGGAATTCTCGCCTTTATGATCCGCATCCAGTTGTGGAACTCGGGGGCCGTGATCCTCAGCGACCTCGGTTACAATCAGGTCGTTACCGCACACGGCTTACTGATGGTGTTCTGGTTCCTCTCGCCGTTCGCGTTCGGGTTCGCGAACTATCTGGTCCCGCTCCAGATTGGCGCTGATGACCTCGCGTTCCCGCGAATCAACGCGATGAGCTACTGGTTGTATCTCAGTTCGGGTGTGCTGTTCGGGCTGAGTTTCTTCCAGGGCTCGACGCTGCCGACTGGCTGGACGCTGTACGCACCGCTGAACCTGCCGGCGTTCATTCCGTCAGTTGCCGAGATTGGCGCGTTCGCAGGGATTCTTGCCCTTGCAGTGTTCGTTGCCTCCGTGACGCTGGGTTCGGTGAACTTCCTGACGACGATGTACCGCATGCGCGCAGAAGGGCTTCGAATGCGGGACACGCCGCTGTTCAGTATCTCCATCCTGCTGACGGTCTGGATGATGCTCTTTGCCTTCACGGCTCTGCTGGGGGCGGTTCTCCTGCTCAGCTTCGACCACATCTTCGCAGGCACGCAAGGAAGTGGCTACTTCGGTAGCGCAGAAGGTGGGTCCCTGCTGTGGACACACCTGTTCTGGTTCTTCGGACATCCTGAAGTCTACATCGTCTTCTTCCCTGCGCTGGGTGTGATGGGCGAAATCGTCCAGACGTTCTCCGGCCGACGACTCGTCGGTCGTAAGTGGTTCATCATCGCGATGGCCCTCGTTGCGATTCAGAGCTTCATCGTCTGGATGCACCACATGTTCCTCACCAGCATCAATCTCCCAATTAAGACGGTGATGATGGTGACGACAATCGGTATTTCACTGCCCTTTGACCTGATGATCTTCGCGCTCATCTATACGATGATCAAGGGGCGCGTGCGCTGGAAAACGCCGTTCCTGTTCGTGCTGGGCGCAATCTTGCTGTTCATCCTCGGTGGCATCACCGGGGTCTTCCTCGGCGCGATTGTGCTCGACTACTCGTTCCGTGGTACTTACTGGGTCGTTGCCCACTTCCACTACGTGATGGCGTCCGGTGCCGTTGCGCTGATTGGTGGGATGTACTACTGGTACCCGAAGATAACCGGAAAGATGTACAACGAGTTCCTCGGGAAAGTGCACTTCGCAGCCGCGTTCATCGGCTTCAACCTGCTGTACTTCCCGATGTTCATCGTCTGGGAGACGCCACGACGCTGGTTCCACTACAGCGCTGGCTTCACCTTCTGGCACCAGACGGCTTCGGTTGGTGCACTCATCTTCGGGGCGTCGTTCCTCGTGATGTTCTACAACCTCACCGCGAGCCTCTACAGCGACCGTGACGTCGACGAGTCGCCGTGGGCTTACACTGGCTCTGCGGAGTGGTCGGTCTCCTCACCGCCGCCGGAAGGCAACTTCCCCGGCAAACCAAGCTTCGCAACGGGCAAGCTCAACTTCCTCGAAGGACCGGCGACTGACGGCGGCGAAGCGCAAACTGACGGCGGTGTTGCCGCAGCAGCCGAAGCAGCACAGCCAGAAGCAGACCACACTAGCTGGTGGCCGCTCATCCTCTGTGCGACGGGGCTGGTTACCGCAATTGGTATCTCAGGTATCAGTGAGTCGTACTTCATCTGGCCGTTCGTGCTCGCGATTCCGTTCTTCATCGCCTTCGTCGCGATGAAGGGTGCGAGTACTGATGGCTTCGGTATTGTCCACGCCATCTATCTGATGGCGGCTGGACCGATGCTGGCAGCGTTCTTGCTGGTCTTCCACCTGCATCACGGCTTCCCAGGCGGGATGTTTGCGGCGAACACCTACTTCTGGGTAACGCTGGTCGGAATCGTCTCTGGAGTCGGCGCGCTCGTCGGGATGGGCTTCGAGTCCTTCTTCGCGCCGGAGCCAGAACTTGCCGAGCAGTGGCCATTCGAGGGCGTAACCAACACTAAACTCGGTATGTGGGTGTTCATCGCCTCTGATATCGTCCTGTTCGGGGCCCTCATCGGCTCGTACCTGTTCATGCGGCTACGGGCTGGCTGGCGCGAATGGTGGGACATTGCCCACGCGAACGGACTCGAAACCCACGCTGTCTGGCCGGGACTGCTCAACACGTACATCCTGCTCGCCAGCAGTTTCACTGTCGTGCTCGCGCTCGCCTACGCGGAGCGGGGCAACAAGCGTCGGACGGTTGGCTTCCTCACGCTAACCTTCGTCGGTGGGATTGCCTTCCTGATTAACAAGGGCATCGAGTGGGTGGAGTACTACTTCCACTTCGAGTGGACGTTTAATTCCGGGCCGGCCGCGTCGACGTACTTCCTGACCACTGGCTTGCACGCAGTCCACGTCGTGATCGGGATGCTAATCTTGCTGTTCCTGATTGCTCGTGCCGCGATGGGCGCGTACTGGAGCGAGGGAGAGGATGCCCTTACGCTGGAGTACTTCGGCCTCTACTGGCACTTCGTCGACATCGTGTGGCTGTTCCTCTTCCCGCTGTTCTACATCCTCTGAGGTGACCACATATGGCTAACATCAAACTATACGGCATCATATTCGTTGTACTGGGCCTGATTAGCACCACGCAGTTCCTCGTCGAGTCCTTCCTTCCAGACGGGCTGTACTGGGTCGGACTGGTTGCCATCCTGGCGCTCTCGACGGGAAAGGCGATTGCGGTCGCAGGCTACTACATGCATCTGGTCGAAGAGCCACGGTCGATCACCTACCTCGCCCTCTCGGGCGTGCTCTGTGTGGTTGCGCTGACTGCTGGTGCAGGCTACTCCGTCGTCTAAACGACTGTCCCAAGGCAGTCTCGTTACCTTTTTCCGCTCACTGAAGCAACGGAACGTATGGTTACAGTCCGGGCCCCTGCGACGAGTGCGAACTTGGGAAGCGGCTTCGACGTGTTTGGCGTTGCGCTCTCACGCCCGGCAGATATCGTCCGCGTCCAGAAAGCCTCGAAGACGACTATCGACGTGACCGGCGCGGGCAGCGATTTCATCCCCGAAGACCCAGACAAAAACACCGTCGGTGCCGTCGCCGAGGCGCTGGACGCCCCAGCCCACATCGAGATCGACAAGGGCGTCCGTCCGGCCTCGGGGCTTGGGTCGTCGGCGGCGAGTGCTGCTGCCGCTGCGGTCGGACTGAACGAACTCTACGACCGCGGCTATTCTCGCGAGGAACTCGTCCCAGTCGCCGCAGAGGGCGAGGCTGTCGTCTCCGGCGCAGCACACGACGACAACGTTGCGCCCTCAATCATGGGCGGGTTCACAATTGCCACGCCGAAAGGGGTCCGAACTGTCGACGCCGACATTCCACTTGTCGCCTGTCTCCCGGAGATTGTCGTCTCGACTCGTGACGCCCGCAGAGTCGTTCCCGAGCAGACATCTGTCGAGAACCTCGTCGAAACCGTGGGCAACGCCGCGACACTCACGACGGGAATGCACCGCGACGACCCGGAACTTGTCGGTGCGGGGATGCACGACTCCGTCGTTACGCCCGCCCGCGCGAAACTCATCGACGGCTACGATGTGGTGCGTGAGGCCGCAGTTCAGGCTGGCGCAACCGGTGTCACGATTAGCGGTGCCGGGCCGACGGTCATCGCCGCCTGTGTCGAACAGTCACAGCACGCTGTCGGCACTGCAATGCTCGACGCCTTCGAGAATCAAGGAACGGAGGCCCGCGTCTACCAGACCGAAATCGGCCGCGGCGCTCGTATCCTCTAACGTTCCCTTTCGTCCGAATCAGTACCGTCTGAAGGCTGCTGCCCGTCACCGTGGCCGTGGTCAGATTGGCCCTGGTTCTGTGGTTGACCGGTTCCGTCCTGCTGAGTCTGGTCGTACTGCTGTTGACGCTGTCCCTGCTGATGCTGGTCCTGACCGTCCTGATACTTCCCTTGCTGGTACTGCTGTTGGCCCTGCTGACGCTGGCCCTGCTGGTACTGGTCATCGCTGCCAAGCAGACTGTCGAGATAGCCGCGCTGTTCGGCGAAGACGAGGCCAACCGCGATACTCCCGACCACCGCAAGTATCACTCCTTGTGTCACGATTGTCCCGAACATACTATCGACGACAGCGACGATGCCGTCACGCATCGCAGCGAACTCGGCGCTGTCGGGGTCAAGCGCAGACTTGGTCGCGCCGGTCGCAATGCCCCCGCCGAAAAACCCGATTACTGCGCCGAGGACGCCCGCGACTGCGAACGTGACGCCACCGGACCGTGCCGTCAGGCGAATATCTCGGCCGCTGAAGAAGAACATCCCGCCGAGCAACACCAGCGCTACTGCCGGAAAGACGAGGTTGAGCGTGTTGAGCAAGCTAACAGTGGAGGAAGCGCCCCTGACTTGTGGCGGAACCGTTCCGTTCTCCGTGATATTTTGCTGTGCAGGGGTGTCTCTGGCGACCAGTTGGATAATCCCATCCTGGTCGATCCGCGGTTCGTCCTGTAACGTCTCGCGAATCGACTGATTGATCTGGTCTTGCTGCTTGCCGATTCGAACGCTAATCTGCCCGTCCGACCGCTCGCCGTTGAGTACGGCGTACACCGTCCTGATGTTCCGCGTCAGTTCGCCCTCGACGAAGCTTTCAGTGAGTGCGTTTGTGACGAACTCCCGCTGCTGTGACCGGTCCGGGAACTGGTCGTCGACCTCCTGTCGAATGAACTCCTTTTGCTGGTCCGAGAGGTCCCTGTTTCCGACCCGTTCCTCGCGGCGCTGCTGCTTTTCGTCCTCGATTGTCTCGTTAACACGGTCGACTGTACTGTCCTGGACCACCGCTGTCACGTCGGCGTAGGTGTTCTCCTCACCGAGGGTTTCGATGGTGTGGTCGGCGTTGAGTGCGGTCCTGTTGGCGGCCATCGTTACGTTTGCCAACAGCAAGACAATAACCAGAACGAACGCAAGCAGATATACCGGAACCATCCGGGCATCCTTGCTCATCGCTGGTCACCTCTCGACTGCTCGACGTGGGCACAATGATGACTGTTTCCACTCATTACGTACTCTTGTCTGATGACCAGTTAGTAATTATTTTGTTTTTAGTCGAACAGTTTGGCCGCTGATTGTTCGATTAGTCTTCGGCTTGGGAGCTGACCTCTGCCCGTTGCTCCGTTGGTTCGCTCTCGCCTTCGGCCTCCTCCCCACCTCGGCCCTCTGATACCCGGTCCTGACTGACACGGTCGGACAGTTCCCGCTGTGGGAAGGGAACCTTGATCCCTTCCTCGTCGAAGCTCCGCTTGACGCCGTTTATCACTTCCCGCGTCGCACGCCACTTCCGAGGCGGCGTCGGTCTGTCGATCCAGAAACGCAGTTCGAGGACGACTGCCGAATCGCCGAACTCCGTCGGAACCGCTGCCGGCGGCGGCGAGGTCGCAACGGAGTCGACCGACGACATCGCCTCTAGTGCGACTTCTTCGGCCCGCCCCGGGTCTGACTCGTAGTCGATTCCGACATCGAGCCTGAGCCGAAGGTGGCCCTGCTCGCTCCGGTTCACGACAGCGTGGTTGCTCACGATATCGTTGGGAATGACAATCGACTCGCCGTCGAAGTTGCGCATCCGGGTGTTCATGATCGTGATTTCGGTGACGATACCCTCATCATCGCCAACCTCGACCCAGTCGCCGATGGTGAACGGCCGCGAGAACATCAACACGAATCCTGCGACCATCGAACCGAGCGTCTGGCGGGCCGCCATCCCGACGACGATACCCAGGAATCCGGCCCCGACGAGCAGTCCCGAGAGGTTCAGCCCCCACAGGGTGAGTGTCGCTCCGATTGCGAAGATGAACACTGTCAGGTTGCCGACGCGGGTGACGACCTCCTGTTGGTGGTCGGTAATCTGGTCGGCGTCTTCGCCGAGGTCACGAATCGTCTGCTCGAACAGGTCCGAGACGATGTACGCGACCAGGAAAATCACGCCAGTAAGCGTTATTTGCCCGAACACCGGGAGCGTAAAAAAGATAAAAGAGAGTGCGCTGAACGCGATTTCGACCTGTCCCCAGACGATCAACAGTGCGATGACAGCACTGCCGAGTACCGACAACTGGACCACTCGCAACAGGAGTCCGCTAATCGCCCGCGGAATGTATTCGCCGACGATGTCGACCGCGTTTGCGGTTCGTCCCTCAGGGAACCGCTTGCGCAAACGGCTTCCGACCAAGCGAACGACCCGTGGCGTAACCACCACGAGCAGCACTGCGAACAAAAAGAGACTCGCACTTACGACGAGTCGGCCTTCGGTTGTCGCCAACTCTTCGAGGAAGATTCTGACCTCGCTAAGCCGCCCCTGCTCTGCTAGGCCCGAAGGCACGCCCATATCCGGGCAGTGGGTGCGGACCAACTTGACGGTTACTCATCCTCGGAAACAGTCGGATTTATACCGCTCAAACTGTGAGTAGCGAGTATAATGAACGAAGACCGTTCGGGCGAACTGACGCGACGTTCACTGCTGAAACGCGGTGCTGCCGGGGCAACAGCCGGCGCTGCCGCCGTTACGGCGACCGGTAACGCAACCGCACAGGGCTCGCTGTACGGCGGCTACCTCTCCGATACAGAAAACTTCGAGGGCGAAACCGCCGACGCGACTGGGATGTCTGAGGTGACAGTTGACGTCGGTGCAGGGACGAGTGGACTTCTGTTCGACCCAGCGGCTGTTGTGGTCGACCCAGGTACGACAGTCAAGTGGAACTGGACGGGCAACGGCGGCGCTCACAACGTCTACCACGACGACACACTCTCGAGCGTCGAGGAGCAACTGTTCTTCAGCGGCGAGGCAGCCAACGACTCGGGCGTGCTCTACGAGTTCACCTTCGAGAGCTCGAACACCGCAGTTCACCCCTACGTCTGCCAACCTCACCGTGCACTGAACATGAATGGCGTCATCGTCGTCGGGTCAGACAACCTCCAAGGTGACACCTATCCGTTCGGTGAAGTCGAAGAAACGCTGAACGCTGTTGCAGTCTTCGGTGGTGCAGCAGTCTTCGGAACGACTGCCCTGCTCGGTTTGTCAGCGTACCGCGAGATGTTCGGCGACGACGCCGAAGCTGACCACTAACACAGGCTCGTTATACGCCGCGGTCCTGCAGTTTCTCTTCTTCCGGCAAGTCGGCGTTTGCGTCGCCAATCATACCCTCGCCAGCGCTGGACGCGATTTCGGCGAGACGCGTGGGGTCGTCCCAGTTGTTGACGGCTTCGACGATGCACTCGCCCATTGCGGTCGGGTTCTCGGCACCGAAGACACCCGAGCCGACGAAGATACCGTCACAGCCGTGGTGCATCATCAGCGCCGCGTCGGCGGGGGTGGCGATGCCACCGGCAGCGAAGTTGACGACAGGGAGCCGACCCATCTCGGCCGTCTGGTGGACGAGGTCTGCCGGGGCCTCGTGCTCGCGAGCCCACTTCTCGCGTTCTTCGTGGGTCATCCCGGTGAGCTTCCTGATTGCGCCCTTGATGTTGCGCTGGTGGTAGACGGCCTGGTTCACGTCGCCAGTGCCGGCCTCGCCTTTCGTCCGAATCATCGCCGCACCCTCGTCGATTCGCCGCAGGGCTTCCTGGAGGTTCCGAGCGCCACAGACGAACGGGGCGGTGAAGTCTCGTTTGTCGATGTGGTAGCGGTCGTCGGCGGGAGTCAGCACCTCGGACTCGTCGATCATGTCCGCACCCGCCGCCTCGAGAATCTGTGCCTCCTTCGTGTGACCGATGCGGGACTTGCCCATCACCGGGATGGACACCTCGTCGATGACCTCCCGAAGCGCCGCCGGGTCTGCCATCCGGGCGACACCGCCACGCTTGCGGATATCGGCTGGGACGGACTCGAGATGCATCACCGCGACAGCTCCGACGTCTTCGGCAATCCGGGCCTGCTCCTCGTTGACGACGTCCATGATGACGCCGCCCTTTTGCATCTTCGCGAAGCCGCGTTTGACCAGCTCGGTCCCGCGCTCTAACTCTTCAATATCAGTCGCGTCGCTCATGTGTGACAGTAGGTTTCCAGTCACTTAACGGGTGCTATCAGCCGACTCTCTACCCGTCGCCGTTTTCGTCGATGATCACGAGTTCGCCGTGCTGGATGTCGACGTTGATGAGCGTTTTTGGCTCGAAGTCTGTCTCGTCCAGTTCGTTTTCTCCGCCGATTTTCTTGATCACCGCGACGGTGTCGATAAGTTCCGCGCCGATTTCTTCGAGGGCGGTCAGAAGCGACCGGAGCGTTCCGCCTGTCGAGAGTACGTCGTCGATTACGAGGACACGGTCACCGCTGTGGACATCGTTGATGAACATTTCACTCTCTGCGTAGCCTGTTGCCTTGGCGATGGACATCTCGCCGTCGAGTCCGTACGAGCGTTTTCGGACGACGACCAGCGGGATGTCTGTCATCAGCGAGACTGCCGTCGAAATGTGGATTCCCATTGCCTCCGGTGCGACGATCTTGTCCACTCGGTCGAGGTTCGCTTTTCGGACGATTCCGATCACGATTTCGCGCAGCAGTTCCGGCCGGAGCATTGGCACGCCATCGCTGACGGGGTGCACAAAGTAGTGATAACCCTCTTTCTCGACGATTGGAGCCGATCTGAGCGACTCTCTGAGCCTGTCCATATCGTGTCTACTCACAGCGGTAGGAAAACGTTGCTGTCTGGAGCTACCGGTCAGGTCGTTCGTACCGCTGGAGCACGGCCGTGCCATCCTCTCTCTCCCACGTGATCCGGAGTTTGTCCTCGACGTGCATCCACAGCGTGAACGTCTCGCCGTTGGTGATGGTATCGCCGTCGTCGTAGGGGCTGTAACGGGTCGTCCACCGTTCTGTCTCGGTGAGCGGGTTCCCGGCGTTTCCGAGCCGACTCGCCTCCAGCGGCGGGCCGTCGGTGTAGGTGATGCGCACCAGCCCGACCTGCTCTGCCGAGACGTTCGACCCGATAACTCGCTCGTAACTGTCGTTCGCGGAGTCGTTCGGCCGGTACGCTAGCCCGTAGTCGTCGATTTCGCCTGTCGCTTCGGCATCGAAATCGACGACGAACGCCGCCGACGGCGGCGACGCGCCTCCCGATTCACTCGCCGCCATGACTGCCGTGCCGACGGCGACAGCAACGAGAATGATGAGTACTCCGAGCAGGACGATGCCGAACGCGGGACTGATTGCGTCCTCGTCCGGACACAACGTCCGTTCCATCCGAACGACCCAACCTCTCTGTTGCTCTCAATAGAAACGAACTAAAAGTAGGTTTCCATTCTCGGTGACAGCCACGGGTCGCGCTTGACCGGTGGGTATAGAGCGCGAAAATAACGAGAAAACTGCGGTTGGCGGCACCTAGTTGACGTTGCCGTTAGTTGTCTGGAATTTCGTAATTCGACAGCGTCGCCGAATCGCCTTCGTTGGACCAGATGACGCTAACCCTTTCACCTGGATTCAGTTGATAATCTACGCTAGAGTTATTCGGAACCGTCAGACTATCTCCTGCACTAATCTCATCGTTGGACCCATATGTGGAATTATACACGTCTGCCCACCCTACGCTTTCTTCAATTCCTGGCCCTCCAACTGACAGCGAACTCACCTCAATTGCTGGCCCGGACGTATGTGTGATAGTCACGTTTTCGCTACCGCCAGTGCTGTTGTAATCAAACTGAAAGTTCGCGTTTGGTGCCGTGTCGCTGACCTGTTCTCCGAGTCCGAGTACGAACGTCGCGATGACAGCCGCGAGGATAACCGTAATCGCGACCATCAGGATGACGCCGATGACTGGACTGACTGCGTCGTCGTCGGTAAGTAGTTGCTTGAGTTTCATGGGTCTCTATATTTACGCAGCCGTGGTACTCTGCGCTTATATGGGTTTGGTAGGGACTGCATAAAAACTATGTGGCCACATTTCAATTAATGAGAAACAAATCGCCAGAGGGCGAACGGCCGGCTAATTTCCGAGTTCGGTTCCGAGACGCTCGGCAACGGCGGCCCCGAGGTCGGCTTTCGACCCTTCAATCCACTCTGTGTCGTCGTCAACCAGTGCCGCCCGGGTCTGGGCTTCGCCCATGACGCTGGCTGCGTTTCCGACCACGAACGCAAGGTCGGCCCGCTCTCTGATTCGGCGGGCCTGGTCGACGACGTTACCGTCGTCGTCGTCGCTTTCGGCCTTGAAGCCGACAATCGGCAAGTCAGGATGGTCCGCGCGGACGCTGTCGATCAGCTTCGGTGCCGGCGTCAGTTCGAGGGTGAGGTTCTCTTGGCCGGAGCGAATCTTCTCCTCGGCGGTCGACACCGTATAATCGGAGATAGCCGCTGCCGAAACGAGTGCGTCCGCCGCCGGTGCGTGGTCCTCGACGGCGGCGAGCATCTCTGCTGCGCTCTCTACCTGCTCGACGGTTGCCCACGGCAGGTCTGCGCCGTCGTGGACGAGGATAACCTCTGCCCCGCGTGCGTGACACGCGCGGGCGACCGCACGCCCAGTCTTCCCAGACGCCCGGTTCGAGAGTGTCCGGATCGGGTCGACCGACTCGGTGGTTGCGCCGCTGGTGACGATAACTGTCTGCCCGGCGAGACTGTGTTCGGTTGTTGCCCGGACAACGCCGGTGACAATCGCCGACTCGGTCGCAATCTTTGCTTTTCCCTCCTCGATACGCGGGTCGACGAAGCTGACTCCCCACGAGTCCAGCGTGTCCAGTGCGTCGAGGACACCGGGGTGGTCGTACATCGGTTCGTGCATCGCCGGCACGACGACGATTGGCATATCTGCACCGAAGGCCGTCGTCGCACAGGTCGTGACCGGGGTATCGTCGACGGCGTGGGCCATCTTTCCGACGGTGTTGGCCGTTGCTGGTGCAACCAGCAGCACGTCGGCCCAGCCGTCACGGCCGCACAACTCGACGTGTTCGACCCGACCGGTAATCTCGGTTACAACGTCGTTTTCGGTCGCGTATTCGAGCGACCACGGGTGGATGATTCCCTCGGCAGCGTCGGTCATGACGGCCCGGACCTCCGCGCCCTGACGGCGCAACTCGTGGGCCAGTTCGACGGTCTTGACCGCCGCGATCGATCCAGCGACGCCGAGTGCCACCCTGACACCGGAGAGCATACCGGCAGTCGGGGGCGGGCACAAATAAGTCTCAGCGTTCTACCGGAGAGTATAATCCGCTGGATCCCCAACACAACTGGTATGAAGGTGCGTGACTGGGAGGATATTCTGGGCGATGTTGTCGAAAGTGACGCAGACCCAAGCGGCTGGCGAGCGGTCGGCGGCGACCGAGCCAACGGCATCGGCGAAGATATGTATATCGGACACCCTGCCGTCGGCGCATATCAACTCAAGACCTACGCGAAAAACCCATTCCAGGTGCAGGGCGTCGGCGCGAAGGTTGCTCGCTCGATTGATGACGAACTGGACCCACTGTTCCCTGCCGACGACCAGAGCAGCGGACTGTTCGGTGTCCAGCAACCCATCGAGGACGAGGACACTGCCGAAGCCCGTGCGAAGGAACTGGAAACTGTCGTCGAAACCCACGCCGACGCACCGACCTCACCACAGGCGCTGTTCGAGGATATCATGGGCGCACTCGACAGTCCTGCCTACGGACCCATGGAGTTCGATATGACTGACCGGCCCGAGCAGATGGACGAGTTCACCGAGACGTTCGAGGAAGCCGAAGCGTTGCTCGACTCCGAGTTCGAGGAGATCATTGAAGAAGACGTCGAGCGTGGCTTTTACTGATGGAACGTTCAGACGCCGCGACACAGCAACAACAGCTACTCCCGCGGCTCAAGATTGCCTTCGTTGTTCTCGTAGCGGTGTCTGCGGGACTCATCGCTGCCTACGCAGACGGTTCGCTTTCTCAGGTGGTGACTGCAGTTGGCGGTGGCACCCTCGTCGGGGTTGGGCTGGTCTGGCTCGCGTTCCCGAGTTCGAGTGACGAGTCAGAGTCACCAGAACGGTCGGTTAATCGTCGCTAGAGTTCTTTGCTCACGTACGGCCCATCCTGTCGGTACTCGAGTTTCTTGCGGTAGTACTCCCGCACGCCGATACCGCTCAGGACGGCAAGTTTCTCGTAGCCCGCGTCTGCGGCGATGGTCTCGGCTTTCTGGAGCAACTGTTTGCCGTAGCCCTGGTGTTGGTGTTCGTCGACAAGTCCGTCCTCGCCGGCGAGGTCGCCAACGCCAACCTGACTGCCGTAGACGTGCAGTTCTCGGACGACTGCGGCGTCGTCGAGTTCGCGCCGGACTGGATTGTTCGGGAAGCGCAGGCGACAGAAGCCAACGAGAATGTCCTTCTCGAAATCCTCGACGCTGATGAAGTACTCGGTGCCGCCGCCGGACTCGTACTGCATAACGTCCATCTCGACGGTTTCCGGTTTCTCGTCGCTGTGGCCGACCTCTCGGCACCGGATACAGTCACAGCTCCAGCCGTGCTCGTCCATTCGCTTGCGGGCGAGTTGTCGGAGGTTGGATTTCCAGACACCACCCTCGATGAAATCAGCCGGGATATCCCGTTGGACGCGCTGGAGGCGCGTGTATCGCGGAATCATCGACTTGATCTCTGCGACCAGTTCCGCTGCCTCGTCGTTTTCCAGTGGCTCGAACTCGCCGCGGTGGAACGAGTCGTACACTGCCGTTCCTTCGACGACGAGCGTCGGGTAAATTTTCAGGAAGTCCGGCTTGTACTCCGCGCGCTCGAAGATGCGCCGGAAGTCTTCGAGACACATCTCCTTGGACATCCCGGGCTGGCCGGGCATCATGTGGAAGCCGACCTTGAACCCGGAATCGCGCAGGCGACGGTTCGCGTCGATGGAGTCCTGTGTGCCGTGTCCGCGGTGCATCTCCCGGTTGATTCGCTCGTAGGTCGTCTGGACGCCAACTTCGACTTTCGTCCCACCGAGGTCGAGCATCCGGTCGATCTGTTCGGGGTCACACCAGTCCGGTTTCGTCTCGAACGTGGTCGCAATGTTTCGCACGTCGCCGGTTTCGTTTCTGCCGATGACATCCTCGACGTACTCGAAGTCGTAGTCGTCGGGGTCCTGCGCGAAACTGTGTTCCTGCGACGGGTCGGGCTGGTTGTGGTCGTCGAACTCGTTCATCGCCTGCAGGGCGCGCTTGACGAACCACTCCTGATAGTCGTGGCTTCGGGCGGTCATCGTTCCACCCATCAGGATGAGTTCGACCTTGTCGACTGGATGGCCGATTTCCCTGAGTTGATTGAGACGCAGGCGAACCTGTCCGTAGGGGTCGTAGTCGTTTTGCTCCCCGCGTGCGGCCGCGGGTTCGTGGCCGGTGTAGCTCTGGGCGCTCGAAAACTCTGAATCCGGGCCGCCCGGGCAGTAGAGGCACTTCCCGTGTGGGCACCGCTTGGGCGAGGTCATGATCGCCACCGGAGAGACGCCCGACGCCGTCCGTACAGGCTTGCGCTGCAGGACAGATTCCAGTTCTTCCCGGCGTTCCTCGGGGGCGAAATCCAGCAGGTCAGAGTGTTTCGGAACTTTCGGCGCGGAGTATTTTCCACAGACCTCTTTCTTCGCAGCCTCGACGTCGTCGCGCTCGAGTTCGCCCGCGAGAATCTGGTCGACCAGCTCTGCGCAGGCCTGCTCAAACGGGTCAGGCTCGTCTGTGGTGTCCGTGCTCATTGTCTATCATTGGCCGCTACGGGCGAATAAGCACATCGCTTGCTACCGACATCGAGCTGATGTGACTGGCAGTCTTTATATGATGGTTTACGTATGCGTTTTTGTAATGGCACTACTCGACTCAGTGGGGGCACTCGCAGCGAGTATCATCGCGGGTGCGGCTATCGCTGCCGGTGGCTCCGGCCTGACAGTGGTGGAGTAACGCGACCGGCGTCCGGTGGGTTTTTTATTCGGTGTCTATGCAGTAGAACTGATGAGTCGGCCCAATGTCGTGTTCGTATTGCTAGACACTGTCCGCGCTGACCACGTCTCGGCACTGGGCTACGACCGCGAGACGACACCGAACTTCGATAGCTTTGCCGAGGAGGCGACGCTGTACACCGACGCCATCGCACAGGCTCCGTGGTCGATTCCGTCTCACGCCTCGCTGTTTACGGGCAAGTACCCCGCCGACCACGGAGCGACGATTACGAGTCCCGTGCTCGCTGGCGAGCAAACCCTCGCCGAACTCTGCTCCGAGGCGGGCTACGAAACCCACGCAATCTCGCCGAACAACTACGTCCGGCCAGCGACCGGATTCGCCCGCGGCTTCGATAGCTACGAGATGCCCGGCCAGCGACAGGAACCAGCCATGGTCTCCGACCTGCTCGCGCGGCCCGTCAACTGGTTTACGAACACCGGCTGGGCGCGAGCGCCCGCCGAAGCCGCGTTCAACCGCCTCCGGAACACTGCCAAGACAACGACCGACCCGCCGGCACCGGGGGACGATGGACTTCTCGCCGCAGTCGATGACCGACTGCAGCAGGTCGACAACCCTTTTTTCCTGTTTGTCAATCTCTTCGACGCACACTTGCCTCGCTCGCCGGACCCCGAACACGCGGCGCGGTTCGTCGACGACGACCTCACCGACGCCGAGATTGTCGAACACGAGCGCACGCACACGCTCGGGGCACAACCGATGGACGAGCGTGGCCTCCGCCGGTTCCGGCAACTGTACGACGCTGACCTCCGGACGATGGACGACCGATTCGGTGCGCTGCTCGACTCCCTTCGCGCGCACGGACAGTTGGAGGACACGCTCGTTGTTGCTGTCTCCGACCACGGCGAGCACCTCGGAGAGTATGGGCTGGTTGGTCACCAGTTCAGCGTCTTCGACGGCGTTATCTCGGTTCCACTCGCGGTCAGTTATCCCGACGGTGGGCCGGACCGAGTGGACGAACAGGTCGAAATTCGCCGACTCTTTCAGACGATACTCGACGAGACGGGTGCGCGCTCGTACCCTGACCGCTCGCTCAAAACCGGCGGCGGAGACGACGTTGCCCGTGGCGCGTACTACTCGCCGATGCTCGACATCGAGACACTACTCCGGACGGGCGCAGTTCGGTACGACCGGGAGTTACTGGGCGAACGACTCTCATTTGCCCGCACCGGCGACACGAAGGTTGTCTCGTTCAACGGAACCGAGTGGCTGTTCGAGGTGCCAGAAGGGGGTGCACCACCGATTACCGACGCTCCTGTCGCAGAATTATCCGAACAACTCCCGAACACCAGCGAGACAGCCTCAGCGGTCAGCCCCGACAGCCTCCTCGACTGAGTCGAAGCCGTCCCGTTCGAGCAAGGTGAGCAGGCCACGGTTGATATCCCGGGCAATCGACGGCCCTTCGTACACCAGACCGGTGTACAGTTGGACGACACTCGCGCCGGCCCTGATTTTTCCGTAGGCGTCTTCGGCCGAGGAGACGCCGCCAACGCCGACAATCGGGACATCGACGCCTTCGGCGACGTACCGAACCATCTGCGTTGCTCGGTTCTCGATTGGCTTGCCCGAGAGGCCGCCGCCTTCGGTTCGGTTCGGTGAGCGCAACGACGCGGGCCGGTCTGTCGTCGTGTTTGTCGCTACGACTCCATCGAGGCCACATTCCGTGACGATATCGAGGGCGTCATCGACGGCCGGTTCGGGCAGGTCCGGCGAGAGTTTGACCAACAGCGGACTCGCGCCCGCGTCTTGTAGTTCCTCGATGATTG
>JAQCNR010000156.1 GCA_028274925.1 Halovenus sp. | reverse complement strand
TCCCTCAGCGACCAGCGTTTCGACCCTCGTTTACTGCACTGGAAACGCTCGACTTCTACACCGCACTGGTCGGCGACGACCCCGAGGCGTTGCTCGCTCGCGTTGGACTGAGCGACGCGGCTGACCGCCGTGTCGAGGACCTCTCGGGTGGGATGACTCGCCTGCTGGGGCTGGCACAGGCGATTGCGGGCGACCCACCGATTGTCTTGCTCGACGAACCCGGCAGCGGACTCGACCCCGGAATGCGCACCCGGACAATCGAAGTGGCTCGCTCGCTGGCCGACGACGGGACGACCGTGCTGTATACCACACACGACCTCGAACTCGCCGAGCAGTTCTGTGATTCTCTCTCGGTGCTCGACGCTGGCAGCGTCGCCGCGACAGGGTCGCCGACAGAACTGCTTGAGACGTACGACGCCACAAACTTGCGGGAGGTATTCGACCATCTTGCCGACACAGGCGACGCAGTGACTGTCCTGGGTGAGACTGACAGATGAGTTCCAGCGACACCCCCACGACGACTGGCTCGATTCAAGCGGTTGCGGTTCGAGAACTGTTCACCGTCGGGCGTGCGCGGAGTCCCATCGCGCTGTTTGCCGGACTCTTTGCGGTGGTCGTCGGCATCGGCATCCTCGGCGGCGAGGCACGATATCTGCCGACAATTGCGGACCTGCTGTTGCCGATGGAGTTGCTCGTCCCGACGGTTGCGCTGGCGCTGGGCTACCGCCCGATTGCCAGTGACGCACAGCGGGGTGAACTGGCCGTGTTGCAGACCTACCCGCTACATGACGGCGAGTACACTCTCGGTGTCTTTCTCGGCCGAGCCGTTGCGCTGGTGGCAATGCTTGCGGTCCCGCTGTTGATTCTTGGTGTCTATCTCGGCATCACCACGCCCGACACGCCGTCACTGTTTGCGACGCAGCAGGGGATGGACTCGCCGTTCACGTACGCCCGGTTTTTCCTGCTCACGCTACTCTTCGGGCTGGTTCTCCTCGCACTGGCGCTCTGTCTGTCGGCACTGGCCCGCTCCCAGCGCAGTGCGTTTATTTTCGCCGGTGGCGCGCTTGTGTTCGTGGTGGTCGTGCTGGACCTGCTCGTGCTCCGTGGCTTCACGGCCGGCACGCTTGGCAGTGACCAACTGGTTGCGCTCCTCGCCGCGTCGCCAACCAGTGCCTACCGCGGGCTGGTTTTCGAGACTGTCCTCGGTACTCCGGGCGTGTCGGCCCCACAGGCCTCGGTGCTGCTCAGTCTGGCTAGCCTCACAATGTGGCTCTGTGGTTCGCTTGCTGTCACGACAGCCATGCTTGGCCGGCGGTGAGTCCGGCGACAGCGAGCCAATCTCCAACGACTTAAATATATCTGGCCAGTAGCTCCGCGTGTGCTCTCTATCGACCTGCACACTCACTCTGAGGCTTCCTTCGACGGCCGGGACTCCGTCGAACTCATCCTCCAACAGGCCGAGGCGGTCGGGCTGGACGCGATTGCCATCACCGACCACGACGAAATCTGGGCCAGCCGTGAGGCCGTCGAACGCGCCTCGGAGTACGACCTGGTCGCCATCCCCGGGATGGAAGTCTCAAGTGCTGCCGGTCACGTCCTCTCGCTGGGAACTGAAACAGAGATTCCACCGAACCTCTCCTTCGCGGAGACTGTTGCTCGCATCCGCGACGCGGGTGGACTCGCTGTTGTCCCCCATCCGTACCAGGAGACCAGAAGCGGCGTCCTGAAAAACGTCGCCGAGGACGCCCTGGAGATTGCCGACGCCATCGAGGTGTACAACTCTCGACTACTCACTGGCCGCGCCAACAGACAGGCCCGGCAGTTCGCAACCGAACGCGACCTCCCGATGACCGCCGGCAGCGACGCGCACGTCTGTGAGATGGTCGGGCAGGCAGTCACCGAAGTCGACCCCGACGAACGCAGTGTCGACGGCATTCTGACCGAGATTCGCGAGGGGCGAACCCGCGTCAAGGGGACAAGAACGCCCTGGCGGATCAGTTTCCGGCAGGCCGCCGGCGGGGCGAAACGACGGGTGAAACACCGTCTCGCCAGTATGGCTGGCGTCTTTTCTGCGTCTGAGTAACTCAGTTCAATCGCGCTTGGAACCACGGTCTGAGCGTCTGCGCCGCGAGTGCAGTCCCGACTCCAACAGCTGCCGTGACGGCGACAACGACGCCGAGCGCAGCGAATTGTTGGGTAGCAAGCTGGTACGCCTGCAGCAAGACCAGAAAGGTGAGCGCCCCGACCAGTCCCCAGAGCAGACTCGCTTTGGTCCGCGGCTCCATCACTTCGTAGCGATAGCTTCGATTTCGACGCCGACGCCTTCCGGGAGCTCGTCGACGCCGATTGCGCTCCGGGCCGGTGGTTCGTCGTCGAAAAACGACTCGTAGGTGGAGTTCATCCCCTCGAAATCATCCATATCGGCCAGAAAAACTGTCGTTTTCAGGATGTCGGTCATCTCGACACCAGCCTCGTTCAGGACCGCTTCGAGATTCTCCAGGGCCTGCTCGGTCTGGACGTCGATTGCTGCGCCGTCGAGCAGGTCGCCGTCCGGGGTCAGGGCAATCTGTCCGGCGGTAAAGACGAGGTCTTCTGTCGCTGCTGCTTGGCTGTACGCGCCGAGTGCTGCTGGTGCGTCGTCGGTGCTGATGATTTCTTTCATACTCTCGTTGGCGAACGGCTTGGGCATAAATCCATCTCCCATCTCCGAAGCCGGCACGGCCCTGTTTCTGGTGGAGAC
>JAQCNR010000370.1 GCA_028274925.1 Halovenus sp. | reverse complement strand
CCGCGTGACGGCGCTGGTCGTGACTGGTACGTTCTACGCCGGGACGCTGATTCATCTCGGACTCGACGGCGAGATTCCCTGACTGCTATCGCCGACCAGTGACCCGTGACTGTGCGTGCTCGGGGAAAATCTCGCCCACCGTTTCTGGGCCGTATTCCTCGACAATGAGCGCTCGAATCTCAGACTCGTAATCGCCCTTCTCGATTTCCTCGCTCGGTCCGGTCTCCACCTGTAGCTGTTCGGTAACGAGTTGGTCGATTGCCCCCCGCCCAATTCCTGCAAGCGGCGCGAGATGCGCAACGTCGAAGCGGTCCTCGATACTCTGTGCGAGCGAGCGCGGCACCGTCGGCACGCGGTCGTCTCGTCGCGTTCCGTCGCCAATACCGTCGAACTCCAGCGCTCCAGCGCGTTCCAGCGCGTGCTCGTGAACACTCTGGATGCCGTTTCGTGGGTAACCGTCTTCGACCATCTGCTCGGCGGCCTCGTGAGCGACGTCGGGGTCGAGGCCCACGCGCTGGGTCTCGAAGCCGAGTGCCTCGCCGGCCGCCATTGCGTGCTCGTAGTCGTCGGTAATCCCGAAGGTACAGCACAGCACGGTCACATCACAGTGCGCGTCGAGAAGCAAGGCAGCGAGCGCGGAGTCTTTCCCCCCACTCGAAAGCAGACCGACCTCCATCTCACCGCCGCTTGATGTCGAAACTCTTCGAGTCCGGCGTGAGTTCTTTGAGCAGTTGTTTCATCTTTTCTTCGTCAATCTGACCCTGAATGCGGCCGCTCTGGGCCAGCGCGACGATTTGCTGTTCGACCTTCTCGCCCACGTCGGGTTTGGACATCTTGACGGTGTTGAGTCGCTTGCGCGCGCCGTCGCTGAGGTTCTGGCGGAGAATCGCTTTCTTCTGGGCTTCGGCCTCCTGACGCTGGGCCTCCATCGCTTCTTCCTGACCTTGCCCCTGCCCTCGCTGTTCTTCGAGCTGTTTTTTCTTCTGTTCGCGGATTCGTTCGAGTTCGTCCTCGTTTGGCTCGCCGCTCATACTATCCTATTGGCGAGTACGAGGCAAAATCATTACGAAAATCCAACACCCCTCACGCGAGCGGGTCGGCGTTTTCGCGTGCGATGAGATACAGCGGCACGGCGAGGATGTTCACTCCCGGGAGTGCTGCCATCACGGCCCACTTCCGTGGCTCCCCGTCCCAGTTGGTCGTCGTCGCCAGATTGCGGGCGTCGACGTACAGCGAGACCGGTAAGAGAAGGAAGGTGGCGACCAACCAGCCGACAACGAAGGGAGTAGTTCCGATAAAGGCCGAGCCGGGTGCGAAGATGCCGACCAGTCCAATCACGACTGATGGAACGAGGCCTGCGAAGACACCGTACACCGCGTTCGGGTTCCCCCGCGGCGAGCGATCCGGGACGACCGGCAGGTAGTGGCCGTCGGCAATTTCGAGCAACAGTGGCCCGTCGACGAGGTCCGCAGGCTCCTCGCCGCCTGCGACCGACAGGAGTCGCTTAAGTCGGTCGTCTGGGCCGCGGTCGATTGGCTCGAAATAGCAGGCGAACACTGGCTCGTCAGTTCCCTCGACAGTCAACTCGATAGCGATTGCCTCGGCTGTCTCGATTGTGGCCGGATACGCCGTCGGGATATCGCTCGCAGACACGGAGTCGACATCTCTGACGATGGCTGTGAACTGCTTGCCTTCGTCCTCGCCGTCTGTGTCTGGCGGTGTCGTAATCGGCTCGGGGGGCTGCTCGGGTACGTCTTCTGAGTCTACGTCCTCGTCCGCTGTCACACGCTCTGCTGGGGGCCGGCGAGGCAAAACGGTGCTGTTTGGCCGCCAGCGGTCCGGTAGCCGCTGTCGCGGTGGTTCGACGGTTTTAAGTTTCGCATTGGCCTCTACCCAACCGAGACAGGCTTTCGCCTGTTTCACTGACCCGTAGAAGCCATCTGGCGTACTACGGAGGTGAACAATGGCAGATCAGGAAATAGAGGAGGCAGTCTCTCGCGCGCTTGACGAGTCATCGCCTCGGAACTTTACCGAGACGGTCGACATTGCAGTCAATCTGCGTGATATTGACCTCAACGATCCATCGAACCGAGTAGACGAGAGCGTCGTCCTGCCGAGAGGCACAGGACAGGAAACCAGTATTGTCGTATTTGCGGAGGGCGAGACCGCCGTCCGTGCCGAGGAAGTCGCCGATGACGTCCTCGACGCCGACGAACTGGCTGACCTGGGCGACGATGACGACGCGGCGAAAGACCTCGCCGGAGATACTGACTTCTTCCTAGCCGAAGAGCGACTGATGCAGGATATCGGGCGCTATCTGGGGACCGTGCTCGGTCCACGGGGGAAGATGCCCGAACCCGTCAGTCCCGACGACAATATCGTCGAGGTTATCGAACGGATGAAAAACTCCGTCCAGATCCGCAGCGGTGACCGACGGACCTTCCACACGCGCGTCGGCGCGGAGGATATGTCCGCCGAAGACATCGCAGACAACATCGACGTGATTATTCGTCGACTCCACGCCGACCTGGAGAAAGGGCCGCTCAACATCGACACCGTCTACGTGAAGACGACGATGGGCCCGGCCATGGAGGTGGCCTGAGATGAGTACCGAACGTAAGACAGAGACCATCCCCGAATGGAAACGACAGGAAGTCGACGACGTCAACGACTTCCTCGACCGCTACGACAGCGTCGGTGTCGTCGCGATTACGGGCATCCCGAGCCGTCAGCTTCAGGATATGCGCCGGAATCTGCACGGCAGCGCCGAACTCCGCGTCTCGCGGAACACGCTGCTTGCCCGTGCACTCGACGCGACCGAGAACGGTCGCGACCAGCTCACTGAGTTTGTCAGCGGGCAGGTCGGACTGATCGGCACGAACCAGAATCCGTTCAGTCTCTTCCAGCAGCTCGAAGCCTCGAAAACGTCGGCACCGATCAACGCTGGCGAAATCGCCCCGAACGATATCATCGTTCCAGAAGGCGATACCGGAATCGACCCCGGGCCGTTCGTTGGCGAACTCCAGAGCGTCGGTGCCAACGCCCGAATCGAGGAAGGCTCGATTCAGGTGCTCGAAGACTCGGTCGTTCTCGAAGCGGGCGAAGAGGTCTCAGCTGACCTCTCGAACGTGCTCACCGAACTCGGTATCGAGCCCAAAGAGGTCGGGCTGGACCTGCGCGCCGTCTTCGCTGACGGTGTCCTGTTCGAGCCAGACGACCTCGAAATCGATATCGAGGCCTACCGCGCGGACATCTCCGCCGCGGCTGCTCGTGGACGCAACCTCGCGATCAACGCCGAGATTGCGACGACCGCGACGACCCCGGCACTGCTGGCCAAAGCCAGCGGCGAAGCCAAGAACCTCGCGCTGTACGCGGCCATCGAGGACGAGGCAGTCATGCCCGACCTCATCAGCAAGGCCGACGGACAGGTTCGTGCGCTTGCCGCACAGATCGACGACGAAGAGGCCCTGCCGGAGGAACTACAGGGCGTCGAAGAGACAGCCGACACCGCACAGACAGACGACCAACCTGACGACTCCGAGGACGCCGACGAAGAAGCCGACGCTGACGCTGCTGACGAAGACGCAGCCGAAGCCGACGATGACGACGACGGTGACGACGTTGGCGACGCACTCGGAGACATGTTCTGATAACAATGGAATACGTATACGCAGCACTCATCCTGAACGAATCGGGCGAAGAAATCAACGAAGAGAACCTCACCAGCGTCCTCGAATCCGCGGGCGTTGACGTCGAGCAGTCCCGTGTCAAGGCGCTTGTCGCCGCACTGGAAGACGTCGACATCGAGGAAGCTGTCGAGGAAGCAACCGCAGTGCCCGCCGCGGGCGCAGGCGGCGCAGGCGGCGCAGCCCCGGCTGACACCGGTGGCGACGACGAGGAAGCAGACGCTGACGAGGGCGGCGACGACGAAGCAGACGCCGACGACGGCGACGACGGCGACGACGAAGAAGACGGCGACGCAGGCGAAGGGCTCGGCGAGCTCTTCGGCTAACTCGGCCGCTTTCTTTCCGCTCGCTACGCCCCCAGCGACAGCGCTGTTACAATCCGTCAACATATACAGGGGTCGGCCCGTATGATACAGTATGACAGAAGAACAAACGGAGACGGCTGTCGACGCAGAACCAAATCCGAAGAAAGCCGCCGCAGTTGGCGGGTTCGTCGGGACGGTCCTTGGCTCACGGCTGAGCCGAGGCGGCGCACTCGTTGGTGGCCTCGTTGGCGGCACGCTCGGCTATCTCGCTGGTGCGACGGGCCGCTCACCCGTCGAACCGACCGACCCAGAACCGGTCGCTATCGACGTTGCGGACTCTGAAGACACTGATGACGACGCGGACGAGAGTGAAGATGACGAGAGCGAGGCCGAAGAGATTGAAATTGAGGAGCCGAGCGAAGACGCTGACGACGAAAACTGACGGTTTGTCTACCAGCCGGTCGGTTCTTCGGCGTCACGACCCTTTGTTTCGGCCACTAACAGTTTCTCGACCTGGTGTTCGAACTCCTCGTCTGTAAGTTCACCGCGGGCGTATCGCTCTCGCAACCGCGCCAGCGCAGGGTCCGTCTCCGAGTCGGTTGTTGGCTTCTTCTCGGGCTGCTGGTCGGCCCGTCTTGTGTACTGCGTCGCTGCTGGGAGCACGAGGCCGAAGCCGACGATGAAAACCACCCAGAACTGCTCGACTCCGAGCGCCAGCAGTGTGAACGCAACGCCCAGCGTCAGTGCCGAGACGATTCCAGGAACGCTGCTCGCAGTCAGCCCCTCACCGCCCATACCGCCTGTACACATCCGATGTGGTCTCATATTGGACTGTTATCGAGCACCGGCCTGAGCGTTTCCCCAACATGTTAGCCCAGCCGACGGCGGCCCGGCTCCCGTCCGGCTACTGGTACATTCCCAGCGGTTTGGCCTGTGAACTCTCTTGTTGGGTGGCTTCTCGCATCTGCTGGGCCAGCCGCTCGCGGGCGTCGGCGATGTCTTCGGCCTGTTCGACCAGTTTCTCGGTCTCGATATCGACCGACAGCAGCGGCTCGATTCCCTTCGTGAGCAGGATTCGGGCCGCCTCTGGGTCTGGGAAGTTGGCGTTGGCCTGGACGATGAGCCCGATTGCCGGCAGTTGCTGTTGGTTGGCCTCGGCCAGTAACGCTCCCGTTGGCCCGCTGATCATCCCGCTCTCAGAGGGCAGGTCGACCTCGTGGTCGGCCAGTCGGTCCTGTCCTGCCCCGACGCCGACGCCGTACATCTTCGGCACGTCCTCCGTCTCGCTCGGGATTCCGCTCAGATAGACGGGCGTAACGTCGTGGTCTGCCAACCAGCCGGTGACACAACTGGCAAACTCCGGGGCTGACTCCGGTGACACCGGGACATCGCTCTGGAGCGCGAGCAGGTCGTGGTCTTCGTCTGCGTAGATTCGGACTGGTGGCCGAATCGTCCGGTCACCCTCCTCGTAGACTGCCGTCCGCGGCAGCCCATCACAGTGACAGGAGGCGTACTCCACCATATCGAAGTGTTCGACCAGATGGCTCGTCGCAATCTTCCCGACGAGGCCGATGCCGGGAAGCCCTTCGACCAGCAGCGGCGCGTCGAGGTCCAGTTCGGTGTGTACTGCGATGTGTGCCATACCTGACCAAACGCGAGCCCCCGACTTAAGAGTCCGTGACGACAGCTCAGCGCTGCCAGACGGACAGCAGTTGCCCGCGCCACAGCCAGAGCCAGACGTAATCGCGCTCCTCGATAGCTGGTGCTTCACTGTGGTCGAACACGACCTGCCATGGCTCCCGGTCTGGCTCCTCAACGAGGGCGACGACGTGCTCGCCGTCGACAATTCGGTCAACTGTCCCAGGGTAGACGCCGCTTCGACCACCCGGTGCGATGGACTCAGTCGCGTCCACCGATTCGCTCTGTGGGTTCGCCGCTGCTTCGTCTGCACTTGCTGTTGCTGCCGTTGCACTCAGACAGGCTGCACCGCAGGCGCGAAGCACCTGCCGCCGTGTGCGGTCTGACATACGGGCCGTGGTCCCGTGTTCTGGTATAAACCCTCGCCACCGGCCCGACGACCGGCACGGTTTTCTTCGGGGGCGTGAATACACTGACAATGAGTCTCGGCGTCGGCCAGCGGCTTGACGGCCTCGTCGCGAACTACTTCGACCACCCACTGCCCGACTCTCAGGAGCTGCCGCGCTGGGTTGCGCCGCTCCCCGAGTGGCTCGAAAACGTCGGCCTCCGACTGGCGTGGCCGGTCGCAATCGTCAATCTCATCGGGACGCTCTTTGGCTTCTGGTACTACGCGGGACAGCCGATGACTCTCGCCCCGCCACTGCTCAGAGGCCAACTCGGGGCTGCCCCGGCAGTTGCGTATCCCCTCATCCCTGATTCCCCGGTCGCGACGATGTTCATCGGCCTCTCACTGATTGCGTGGCGACTCGACCTCGACGCTGAGCCGCTGCATATGCTCGCCTTCTTCGGCTGTATCAAACTCGGACTCTGGACGCCGTACGTCCAGTTAGTGCTCAACGGTTCGGCCGGTATCGTCCCGTGGCTCTACTGGTTTCTCATCCTCAGCCACGCGGCAATGGCCGTCGAGGCGTTTCTGATCCACCGCTATGCGACCTTTTCCGTTGGCTCGGTTGCGGTCGCACTTGCGTGGTACGGCTTCAACGACGTGGTGGATTACTTCTGGCCCGTGCTCGAGGGTCCGCATCACACGTGGCTCCGGGCCGAGCCCCTCGGTTCCGGCGGGTTCGACCACTCCGTGCTTGCCCACGACCTCGCTGCTGCGTGGGCGGTTGTATTGACGTTTATTGCAGTCTTTCTCGCCCTCGCCACTCGGGTCGCGATTCTCCGCTCGCAGCTGGCTGAGACGCCCTGACCAGTGTCCTGTCACCGGGGATAATGTTTTGACAGACGATGGTGTATGTGAACACATGAAATTCGTTATCGTGGGCTTTGGCCGGGTTGGAATGCGGACGGCCCAGACACTCCGGGGGGAGGGGCACACGGTCGTTGTCGTCGAACAGGACCCCGAGCGGGTCGAACGCGCCCGCGACGACGGGTTCGAGGTCATCGCCGGCGACGGGTCGACAGAGGCAGTACTCGAAGAGGCCGGACTGGACGACGCCGACGCCATCGGCGCGCTGACGGGTGACCTCAACACCAACTTCCTCGCCTGCGTCGTCGGCGACGCCCATGGCTGTCGGACCGTCCTGCGCGTCAACGAGGACTTCAGCGACGAACTGTACGAGAAGTACGCCGACAGCGTCGACGAAATCATCTACCCCGAGCGACTCGGTGCGGTCGGCGCGAAAACGGCACTTCTTGGCGGGGACTTCGACGTGATTGCCGACCTCACGGAGGAACTGTCCATTGCAAGTGTCGAGATTCCTGCGGGCGCGCCGGTGATTGGCCAGCGCGTTGTCGATGTCGAACTCCCGGGCGAGACGCAAATCTATGCACATGGCCGGGCGAACGAGTCGATGACAGTTCCGTTGCCACGAACCAGAATCGAGGCCGGCGACTCAGTTGCGATTCTGACCGACCCGGAGTTCCTGACCGAGGTGCGCGAGCGCTTGCGTGGCGAAGCAGTCGCTGGCTGAGTAGAAAACGGGGGCGCGTGGCAACCACCTGCAAAGCAGGGCGCCATTGAAGGATGGGAGCTGTGGGCACAAGCTTCTGGACACGCGCCCATCTGACTGCTCTCTACCGATGCAAATAAACACCCGTCAGACACCCGTCTGACGGGACCGACGCCTTTTCTTCGCCGGTTCACGTAGCCGTGGTATGTCCGACCTGACCTGGGGAGAACTGTTCGAGCGCGCACAGTCCTACGAGGTGACGACCGACCAGATTCAGACCGCACTGCAGGCCAGACGAGACGATGGGTGAGGCCGCGTCGACCCGGGTCGTCGCCGACGCAGATGTCTTGACGGCGGACCTGCTCGTCGGTGGGCCAGCGCGTGCGGCACTCGACCACATCCGCAGTCACAGTTGGCTCGACTTCGTCGCCAGCGACGCGCTGCTCGCGGACGCGACGGCAGTTATCTCCGACCTCGCTGACGATGACCTCGCGTCGGCGTGGCGTGACCGGATTACACAAGAGCGTGTCGACGTGTCACACCCCGACGGTGACCATCCGGCACTGGCCTCGGCCTACCGCGGTGAGGCCGGACACGTACTGACCTTCGACGACAGCCTCGCGAGCGCGTCGACCAACCGCTCACTGCAACCACATATGACTGTCAGTATTCGCTCACCGGACGCTTTCGCACGGCTGTTCGACCCCGAAAGTCTGTACGAAAGTCTCTACGACGAGTCCTATCCCGGGCCGGACTGCGAGTATTGAGCACGTCGGCAGCGACGGTCAGGACTAGGCCAGTTACTCGTCCTCGTCATCGTCGGATTGCTGCCGGACACTGCGAATCGCTTTTCGCCAGCTGTGTTTGGCTGCGTCACCCGGGTGTGAGAACGGGTCGTAGGTGATGTCTTCGGCCGTTCCAGTTCCCGTGCTGGTGTGACTGCCGGTCGTCGTCCGCCAGAGGCCAACCACCAGTGCAACGATTAGCGTGCCCAGTAGCGCGAGAAAGGATAGCTTGGCTATCGGACTGCTCACCGCAGTGACGGCTGCGAGCAGCATCACCAACAGCGCGGCGAGCACCGAGATGTAGTAGAGACTCGCCAGCATACTCCCCGCTGTCTCGGAGCCTTCTGCCATTGGTTATGCCTTGTGCGACATGTACTAAAACGATTCTTCTCGACGAGTATGTCGCGTCTGCGTCCCACGTCGGTCGCAACATCGCGAGCCGCTACTGTCTCATCTGTCGGCGGAGCCGTACCACTCTGCGAACTTTGCCAGCGCACGGCCGCGGTGGCTGATAGCGTTTTTCTCCTCGGTGCTCATCTCGGCGTAGGTCTGGCCGTCGTACTCGAAAATCGGGTCGAAGCCGAAGCCGCCGTCGCCGCGCGGGGCGACGATGGTTCCGGGCGCAACACCCTCAAACAGTCGCACCGGAATCGCCTCGTCGTCGACCTGTTCGTCAGTCGTCGCCTCGCCGCGCTCGTCGGCGGCGATATCCTGCCCGCGGCGGTCGGTATCGACCGGCTCTGGTGTTGCTTCAAAACTCTCGCCGTCGCAGTAGGCCATTACAGCACGAAAGGCACCACTCTGGTCGTCTTCAGCGCGTGCGAGTTCCCAGACGCGCTCGATGCCCAGTTTGTCCTCGACGTACGAGGAGTACGGCCCTGGGAAGCCACCGAGCGCGTCGATGGTCAGCCCGGAGTCGTCGACAATCACTGGCTCGCCGACGTGGCGGTAGGCTGCACGGGCGCCGTGGGCGGCAACAGTCGCCAAATCCGTGGCTTGGCGTTCCGGATAGTCGAACTCGAACTGCTCGACCGGCTCGCCGAGATACTCCCGGGCCTCGGCGACTTTCCCCGGGTTGGTCGTCACAAAATTGATCATACCTGCCGTCGGGGTTCGACGGGCAAAACAGCCCCGTTTAGTCGACGACGACTTCGACCGGTTCGTCCTCGTCGTCCTCCGTTTCGACGTCTTCGTCGTCCTCGCCCGAGCGTTCCTGATAGAGCAGCGCGCCGATAACCGCGACCACAATCCACGACCGCCAGTTCGCCAGATTCAGCGTGTAACCCACGCCGAACTCTTTTTTAACGAGCATCTCTTCACCGGGTTGCCAGTACGACGAGAGAAGCCCCCGGAGGCTGGGCTTCTCGAAGTTATACGGAATACCGAACAGTTCGCCCGAGGCGGGTTGGTCTGACATACGTTGGTGTACACTCGCCTGCATTAAGATGGTTTCCCTCTGCTCGTTGAGAAATGGCCCCCGAGTATGCAGTGGTTGGGACAATGCATCCCAGAGGCCAGATGAATTTACGCCGTGTCCGGACATAATCTTTGTGATTGTAATAATAACAAACCCCGCACAGCGGTGGAATTCAGCCACCTAGTATCTCCGTTCGTGACATTATGTGTCTCTGAGTTGGTTCTCCGAGAATCACCAACTGAATTTTGTACTCAGATTTAATAAGGGTGGACCGTAAAAACGTGTTCACGTCGAGTGGTTGGGACATGTCTGACAATAATTCACAAAACCAAGCTATCGAAGAGCTAGAACAATTTGGGCTCCGAGAATACGAAGCAAAGTGCTTCGTTTCACTGACGAAAATCACGTCTGGCACTGCCCGCGATGTCAGCGAACATATTGACGTCCCTCGGACTCGTGTCTACGAGGCAGTCCGCTCGCTCGAAGCTGACGGTTTAGTCGAGATTCAACATTCTTCACCGCAGCGATTCCGCGCCATTCCAGTCGCTGAGGCGCTGGAAGTACTCGAAGAGCGCCACCAGAGTCGAATCGAGCGACTCGAACAGTCGCTCACGCAACTCCGACGGGAATCGGACGCTGGCAGCAACGAACTGGACCCAGAAGTCTGGTCGCTTTCCGGCACCGAGACAATCACCGCCCGAACGAAACGGCTGATTGACGGCGCCGAAACGGAGGTGCTGCTGCTAATTGGCGACCAACAAGCCGTTGCAGGCGACGTCAACGAGCGGCTCCGCTCGGCAGCCAATCGCGGCGTCGATGTCGTCATCGGTGCCGGCTCGGAGTCGGTTCGCGCCCGACTCGACGAGTCGACCGCTGAACTATACGTATTCGAGTCTGATTTCGAGTGGCTCTCCCGAGATGGCCAGCCAAACCATCTCTCGGTCGGCCGTCTTATGCTGGTCGACGACGGGGGGTTGCTCGCCAGTACGGTCGCTCGCACCGACGGCGGGGTTCGCGAGCGAGCGGTCTGCGGAAACGGCACCAGTAACAGTCTCGTTCTCGTTCTTCGCGGACTGCTCTCACAGTATCTCGACCACCCACACGACGCGTAATCTGCTGGGGAGTGAACGCACTTACGTCTCGGCCCCGTCTGTGCGCATATGGAATCGATGTCACCTGCTGACGGCGAGACGGTCGAAGTTGTCGACGGTGTCTATCTCACACAACTCGTGTCGGGCGAGCGGACGAGTCTCCAGCATTTCCACATCGAATCAGGCGCGTCCGTTCCAGAACACAGCCACGAACACGAACAGACCGGCTACGTCGCAAACGGCACCTTCCTGATCGACGGCGAGACACACGTCATCAACCCCGGCGAGTCCTTCGTCATCCCGTCGAACGTGCCCCACGCTGCCGAGAACCGCTCGGAGATGCCCGTCGAAGGAATCGACGTCTTCAGCCCACCGCGTGACGACCCGCCGTGGAGCCCAGATACCCCCTGACCCGTGCGCGCCTTCCGAATCGCCTACGACGGCCGCCCCTATCACGGCTTCCAGCGCCAGCCTGCCGTCCCGACTGTCGAGGACGCCATTCTCGACGCGCTCCGGGCACTCGATGTGCTCGCTGACGCGGACACGCCGCCCGGATACGCCGCCGCTGGCCGGACCGACGCTGGTGTCTCGGCGCTCGCACAGACGGTTGCTTTCGAGTGTCCTGAGTGGCTCTCTCCCGCCGCGCTGACGAGCGAACTGCCCGACGACATTCACGCCTGGGCGAGTGCCGACGCTCCCGACGAGTTCCACGCGACCCATCACGCCAGCGCCCGCACGTACGTCTACTACCTGCACGCTCCCGACGCTAACCGCTCCGCTGTTCAGGCGGCACTCGACCGACTCTCTGGTGAGCACGACTTTCACAACCTCACGCCAGACGAGACCGGGACGCGCCGGGACCTCTCGGCGACGCTCTCGGGCGAGGGACCGACGCTCAAACTCACCGTTCGGGCTGGTGGCTTTCCGCGCCAACTGGTCCGTCGGCTGGTTTCGCTGGTCGCCGAACTGGCCCGTGACGAGGTAGGCATGGACCGCATCGACCGCGTACTCACTGCCGAATCACTTTCTGGCCCGGAGGGCGTCGGGCCTGCTCCACCCTATCCGCTCGTGTTGCAGGCTGTCGAGTATCCCGGTCTCTCCTTCGAGTCTGACACAGACGCTGTGCCGTCGGCTCACCAGTCTTTCAAATCACGACAGCACGAACATGCTACCCGGGCGCAGGTGGCTGAAAATATTGCCGACGGAATCACCGGGTCTGGGCCTCAGTAGAACTCGCGGACGAGGTCCGTCGCACCTTCTGGTGCGCCGTCGGGCACCGTGTTCATCGGCGCGTCGATACCTTGCTGTTCCTCGAATGGGACGCTGTTTTCGTTCTGGTAGATAACGCCTTGATACTCTTTGTCGCCGCTGAGGATGACCTCTTTGGCCTCTTCGCCGTCGGTTGGGTCGTGGTCGTCTTCTTTCAAATCGACCAGCGAATCCCGGAAGTAGTCGTAGGTGTCGACGTCGTTGAACGTCACGCACGGCGAGTAGACGTTGACGAAACCGAAGCCGTCGTGTTCGACGGCCTTCTGGACGATTTCGGCGTGTCGTTTGGAGTCCGAACTGAACGACTGGGCGATGAACGTGGCGCCAGAAGCCAGCGCGAG
>JAQCNR010000367.1 GCA_028274925.1 Halovenus sp. | reverse complement strand
AGGCCGTCACGTCGAGCGTTTCGCCGTCGCCGAGTTCGCCGTCGTAGACGAGCGAGGCCGGAATCTGTTCGCCTTCGGTGTTGAGCACCTGCAGTTCCGAGGACGGAACGCTGCCGAACGAGCCAATCGAGGAGTTCGCGAAGTCGCTGCTCTCGCTCATCATGGTGTCGGTAACGAGCACTTCCTCGGTGTCGTAGACGCCCCACTCGGAGCCAGCACCGTCACGCTGGACGAGGTTTAGCGAGTAGTAGCCCGGACTGACACCGCTGAGGTCCGGCGTACTTGCTGCTTTCTCCGTCTCGCCGTCTGCCTCGGCGTCCGAGGAGAAGAAGACGTTGGCGTCGAACTTGTTGGTTCGGTCCTTCGTGTCGGCTTTGGCCTGTCGCTCTTCGAGATACCGGACTGCGCGGTCGTAATCGTCGCCGACCTCAGCGTCGAGGTCACCGAAGTGAATCGCGCTCATCCCCTGTGCGTCACAGGCGTCCTGACAGGCAACCGTTCCTTTCGGAGTGTCAGTGTGCTCGTCCTGTCGGGACGGACACATCGTACACTTGCCCATCGTTCCGATTGGTGGGCGACTGTCGGTCCACCAGCCACGCTCGTCGTAGACGTGGTCGTTGGCGTCCTGCAGCGTCTGCTGTCGCTCCTCGAAGTCCATCTCGCGCAGTTCGTCCGGCGTGTGATTGGCGTGTTCCAGTCGGCCCATCTCCACGTCGGGGTCACCCCACTGGAAGTAGTTGACACCGTACGGACAGGCGACCTGACAGTATCGGCAGCCAATACAGGTCTCGTAGTTCGTCAGCACGAGGCCGTCCTTGCTGCGGACGTGTCGTGCACGAACCGGACAGACCTTCGCACACGGTGCGTTCGAACAGTGCTGGCACGGTCGAACCAGCTGGTTCGGGTTCTCGGACTCGGACTGCTCATCTTCGTAGGTGAAGATGTACATCCAGTTTGCACCGGTCGAGGTCCCGTTTTCGTCGATACAGCCGGAGACGCAGGCAAGACAACCGTCACACCGGTCGAGGTCGATTGTCATGCCCCAGCGGTGTTCACGTTCGTCTGCGTCGGCCGGCCGAACGCCGTCGACGAGCTGTGGAACCTCGTCTTCGTTGCCGTTGTCGTAAGTCGCGAAGGCGCTGTAGCCGAGGAACAGTCCGGCTGCGCCCATCTTGTTCATCATGTCACGCCGGGAGACGTCGTCCGCGCTCAGGTCGACATCAGCCAGCGATTCGAGCAGTGATTCGTCCTCGAAATCGTCGAGGTCGACGCCTTCGAGGTCGTCGAAAATCGGGCGCTCGTCGGCCTCGAATTCCTCTTTGACGTCGTCGTGATACTCCGCGTAGAACTCCTCTTCAGATAGTTCGCCCGCGACGAGTCGCTGGGCATCTTTCGCCATCTCCATCCCGAGGTCCGCGTCGTAATCGGTGTCCTCGAGTTCTTCGCGCATGCGGTCTTCCCACTGCTCGCCCATCGGGTGGAACGAGTCGTCCGTCTCGTATGGATGTTTGCCGTCTTCCGTGTCTTTTGGATTTTCAGTACTCATTGTTTGTATCGCAACGGGTCTGGTTGGTCATTGAACGATCACTGCACCGTACATCCCAACAGCCTGGTGCGGGTTGCAGAGGTACAGCTGGTTTCCGCTTTCCTCGAAGGTCTGAGAGAAGGTGATATCTGGGCCACCCTGTGCACTCCCACTGCTGAATTCGGTCGCACTGTCGCCAGTGGATTGAACGTTGTGCGCACCGCCTTCTCCAGTCCATTCCCACGTGATAGTCGTCCCGGAGTCGACGAGAACCGCAGGTGGATCGAAGGCCAGTCCTTCGCCGGCACCGACGCTGAGCGAAACCTCACTGGAACCGGTTTCGTCGACGGCTTCGCCTTCGTAGAGGTTAGCGCTGTTTTCGGTCAGGAACGTGTGGACTGCCTCGGGGACGTTTTCGCCCCGGTCCATCCCGCCGCCACCACCGCCGCCATCACCGCCGTCGTCACCGCCATCTTCACCGCCGTCGCCGCTACCACCGATTCGGTTGAGTAACACACTGCTACAGCCTGCAAGCGAAATGGCTGCGGCCGTGCTCCCCGCAGCCAAGAACTTTCGTCGGTCACGATCTATTCGGGACATTTGCTTCAGCCGAGCGTAGCGACCACATAGGATTTAATGCTTCGGTTACGGATGACACGATTCCCGTTCAATCCCGCACTATCGGGTGTGTGAAGACGACACGCATTTACCAGTCCGGTATCTAGCTTACTGAGAGCTGACAATGAGTGCACTACGGTGGCCTTGACTCCGGTGTGGCTCACAGATATAGAGGACATTTCCGGTTTGCTCGAACGTTTGCTCGAAGGTCGAGCCGGTGTTACTGAGGCCACTGTCGAAGGACTCCCCGGGCGTCGACTCGCTGGTGACAGTGTGGCCGCTCGTCTGCCAGTCCCACGTGACTGTCGTCCCGACATCCACACGCGCAAGCGCAGGGCTGTACGCGAAGTTACCGTTTGGCCCCACGTCGATTGTAACCGACGATTGGCCGGTCAGGTCAGTAATTGAGCCATCAACGTTGTTTGCTCCGGAGAGGTGTTCGGCGACAGCGTCGGGTACGTCGTCGTCAAACTCGATATCCGAGCCAAAAGGATTCGAGCAGCCAGCGAGTGCGCCGACAGTTATCGTGGTGCTCGCTCGCAACACGTCCCGCCGGTCCAGCGGTGAGTTCATACAGTCCGCGCTTAGAAACAGCAACAGTTGAGCGCTTCGTTAGAGATACGCAGAGTCCCACCGCGTCGGCTTGCGGGCGTTCCCACAGCTATCACACTGGATACGGCCCATCGCGTCCATCGCGTTGGCCTGGTCTTCGCATTTGGTACACCAGTAGCCGTAGATTTCTTTCCCGTCTTCCTCCGTGTAGATGACACGGAACGGAGCGATTGAGCCCCGTTCCGTGTTGTCGTGGTCGATAAACACCGTCCGGTCGGCCAGGTCAAGCGACTCGATTCCTTCCTCTTCGATCTCAGAATACACGTTTTCGACGTAGGTCGTGCCGTCGATATCGACCTCTTCTTCGCCGACCTTCGAGAGCCCCTTATCCTTGTAGAAGGTATTTCCGCCGGCGTTATCGGCAAGCACTCGGGCCTGAATGCTGGTCACACCCTTTTCAGCGAGGTGGTCGCGGGTCCGCTCGTAGAGCACTTCACCGTAGCCTTCCCCACGGTAGTTGGGGTCAACGTGGATCCAGAGTAGTTCTGCGGTATTCTCGTCGGTCTGGGTACTCTCCGAGAACGCAACAACCTGCCCGTCGGCCTCCGCGACGAGCAGACTCTTGTCCTCGTCAGAAAGCATATCTTTGAGACGATTCTCGTCGTACCACTCCTCAACTGCCCCGTTGATTGCCGAGGGCGTCAGCGAGTACGAGGTCTGTAGCGAGCGCCGCGCGACGTCCCTAATCGACGGTCGGTCCTGTGATCGGGCCTGTCGGACTTCCATACCGGCTGTTCGGACCGGTGTGCAATAAACGTGTGTCACTTCGACAAACTTTGTCTGTACAGACGGTCGTCGACCGGTCGGCATACCTTAACTTTCCTAAAATACCTCAGTGTATCGGATACACGGTCAACAAAAAACATATATACTCCACTATCAACAACCCAAATGGAACAGAAGAGTAAAAACGACAACATACGGTGGACAGACCAGTACAGATCACGAACGTAACGGGACACCTGTCAATCCGCGACTGCCTGACCAGTCAGCTATCACGTCGGTGTCGGCCGGCCTCCCCCCTCGCCGGCCAGTACGATGTGTGTTTTCAGCGGGCTCACGCCCGTTTTCAGAGTAACCGGTCGTAGACAGTGCGCACAGCGTTGTGAAACTGCGTCGCCGTCTCGTACCGTGCCAGTTTCTCCCGAGCGGTCGCTTTGGCGAGAATCTCGCCGATACCGCCCGGCAGTTCGGGGTTATCCGGACTGAGTCCGAGCGGCCGGTCTTTGAGCACCTGCGTGCGAATATCGCTCAGTTCCCCCTCATACGGCGGGTCACCGGTGAATGCGGTGTACAGTGTCATCCCGAGTTGGTAGATATCGGTGGCGTGGCTGATATTCCCGTGTGCTTCGGTGAAATACTCCGGTGCGGCGTAGCGGGGGTCGGTGTAGGAGGCTGGATTGTCGAACTGCCGGTAGACCGGAATCAGCCCAACGTTGTCGACCATCGGCTCTGGTCGGTCGCCGAAGATGGCGGGCGTGTACCGGATACAGTGTGGGTCGATGCCGCCGTGAATTCTGTCGCGCTGGTGGAGTTGGGCCAGTGACGCCGTGAGGTCGAGTGCCGTTTTGAGCGCTTCCTCTGGCGTGAGTTGTCCCCGTTCCCACAGCGTCTCCTCGGTAAACTCCGTAACTGCCCACGGCCGGGGTGAGTCCCCCCAATCCTGAATACCGACGACACCCGGCGTTTCCGTCGCCGCCCAGTCCTCGATCTGTGAGCCCAGCGCTCTGTCGAAACTGCCGGGCTCTTGGTCACGGTAGAGTCGAACGATGGCGATGTCCTCTTGACTTCCTTCGAGGGTGCGCGTGCGCACGGAATGACTGTATCTGCTCTCGTTCTCTGGGCCGAGAAACTCGAACTCGTCGAACTTGCTCTGTGCTTCGACGGAGGCAAACTCCTGGCCGTGGGGCATCTCCGCGAGTTGTTTGCGCCGGGAGAACTGCGACCAGTTGCGGTTCTGGTCGGGACTCGACGTCTGGAGATGTTTGTTCTGTGGGCTGGTGCTGTCTGCGTCGGTTTCAGACTCTCTGATTCGGTCCAGAAACTCCCGCGGGACGCGAATCATGCCAGAGCCACCGACGTCGACGAGTGTTTCGCCTTCGCCGTCCTCGTCCGTCTCGAAGGTAACTTCCCACGGGCGGATGGACTGCAGGCGGTTGTACAACAGGCCGGCCTGCCGGCGGTCGGTGGCGTTCAGCAGCGCCTTCTGTACTGTCGTGTCGTAGCGGTTCTGAATCGTTGCGAGCGTTCGGAGGACTGCTTCGTGGTGGTCCTGTCGGACCGCCCACTGGGCGAGGCCGTTGATAATCCGTGGCCGCAGCTGGTCGTTGGCGTTGGCAGTCTGACAGAGGATGTAGCCGGCGTGGCGTATCAGCCGATTATCGGGAGTCGCGAGCCCAGCGAACAGCGACCGGATAAACGAGTCCGTCTCGACGCTGTCCCGGCCGCTCGGCTGGTCGCCCTCCGATGCCATTGTGCTCTGTAGACGCACCCGCTGGGTAAGAATATTGGCCGAGCCGACAACGAGCTGTGATGTTCGCCCGGCAATCTCACACGATTCGCGGGAGTACGGGGTAATCTTTATTTGACGCCGTTTCTATAAGCGTGTGGATGTATCTATGACGAAACAACGAGACGACACGCAGGACGGCCGCGTTTCGCGTCGGTCGTTCCTCAAGGGAGGGGCCGCAGCGGGGGCACTCGCTGTCGCTGGTTGTACGGGACTCACGAGCAACGGCAGTAACGGCGGCGGCGCGAGTGGTGCGATACTCATCTTCCACGCCGGCAGTCTCGCCACGCCCTTCTCGGCCGCGGAGCCACAGTTCGAGGAGGAGACGGGCATCGACGTGGAGCGAGAGCCGAAGGGGTCGGTCGCCTCGACACAGAAGATTACCGAGCAGGGTCGCCAGGCCTCCGTGCTCGGCGTCTCGGACTTCCGGCTCATTCGGGACCGTGTGGTCCCCGACTTCGGCGACTGGTACGCCATCCTGGCGACCAATGCCATGTCGATTCAGTACCGCGAGGATTCGACCGGCGCTGGGGACATCAGCAAGGACAACTGGTGGAAGGGACTCTCGCGTGACGACGTGACCATCGGCCACTCCGACCCGGCGGTTGACCCCGGCGGCTACCGGGCGGTGATGACCCAGCAACTCGGCAAGGAGTTCTTCCAGGGCGAGCGCCTCTACGACGAGTCGACCTACCAGAAACTCCGCGAGAACTCAGTCGTCCCGACGGGAACAGAGACGAACCTCAAGGGACAACTCAAGTCGGGCGAACTCGACTACGCCTTCTACTACCAGTCGATTAGCTCCGTCACCGACCTGCCATCTATCGACCTCCAGCCGGAGGTCGACCTCTCGAAGGCGAGTTCGGAGTACGCCAACCACTACGCGAAGGCAGTCGTCGAAACCGACAGCGGCACCTTCGAGGGGGTACCAATCGCCTACGGCATCACCGTGCCCAGCGTCGCGCCAAACCCCGAGGGCGGCGCGCGCTGGATCGAGTACATGATTGACGGCCCCGGCGAGGAGATTCTCACCGAGAGCGGCCTCCAGCTAGTGAACCCGACGGTCGTTCCCGAGAGCGGCGCCGACAGCGTTCCGTCGAGCGTGATGGACGCCGCCGAAGCACAGTCCAGTCTCGGTCCGCTCGAACTCTGAGCCGCCGGAAGGTTGAAACCGCAACCGGTGTATCTCAATCCATACAACGATTATGTCCGCACCACCAACGGCCGACATCGAGCACGAACGGAGCGGCGCGGTCGACCTGCTCCCACGGGGAGCGCTCGTGGTTCTGTTCGTGCTCGTCCAGATTGTCGCCTTCAGCGCCGCCTATCTCGCCTCGATTCCGACGGCCTACGCCGTCTTCGTCGTGGTGAGTGTCGCCGCGACGGCCTACGCCGCCAACGAGGGCGTGTTCGGAATCCTCACCGCCATCTTCGGGAGCGTGTTGCTCATCGCCATCGGGCTTCCGCTGGCGTTGTTCGTCGCCAGACAGAACCCCTCGCTCATCATGGAGCAAGCGGCCGACCCGGGTGTCCACAAGATGCTGTACTTCTCGGTGTACGGCCCGCTGCTGGCGGCGATTGGGAGTCTCGTCTTCGGTGTTCCCCTGGCGCTGCTGCTCGCTCGTGGCTTTCCCGGCCAGTCGGTCGTGTCGAGTCTGGTCGACCTCCCGCTGGTCGTCCCCCACTCCGCGGCGGGGATTCTCATCCTCTTTGGCTTCGGTGAAGGCGGCGCATTCCCGCAGTTGAGTATCCTCGGCACCGTCGTCGGGGCCGTGCTGGCGATGATATTCGTCAGCGCCCCCTACGCAGTCAACAGCGCGCGCGAAGCGTTCGAGTCTATCGACGACCGCACCGAGTACGCCTCGCGAATCCACGGCGCGAACCGGGCCGAGACCTTCAGGCGAATCACCGGGCCGCTCGCGCTTCGGGGGATTCTCACCGGGGGCGTGCTTGCGTGGGCACGGTCGGTCTCTGAATTCGGTGCCGTCGCCATCGTCGCCTACAGCGTGCGATTCTTCTACCCGCCCGAGGGGTCTGTCGTCATCGGGCAGCACGCGCCAATCGCCATCCGGAGTGCGTACCTCACGGGTGGGCTCGAAGAGAGCGGCGCGGTCACCTTCCTGTTGCTCGTGCTGTCGACGGCCGTCTTCCTGCTCATCCGCTGGCTCGCCTACGACAGTTCCGGCCCGAGCGGAGGGTTGCCATGACGCTGTCGGTCGATATCGCCGCGACGTTCACCGCCCCGGGTGCGGCGCAGTTCGAGGTCGAAGGTACTTTCGACGTCGAAGACGGCGAGACGGTCGCAATCCTCGGCCCCAGCGGGAGCGGCAAGACGCTGTTGCTCGAAACGGTGGCCGGCTTTCACTCACACAGCGGCAGGGTCGCGCTGGACGGACAGGACCTTACGGGCCGGGAGCCGGAACACCGCGATTTCGGCTTCGTCTTCCAGGATTACGCGCTGTTCCCGCACATGACCGTCGCCGAGAACGTCCGGTACGGCGGGAAGTACTACGAGGAGACCGGCGACGTCAACGCCCTCGTTGAGCGGCTGGGCATCGCAGACCTGCTGGAGCGGTATCCGCCGACGCTGTCCGGTGGCGAGAAACAGCGGGTCGCGCTGGCGCGGTCGCTGTACGTCACGCCCGACGTGCTGTTGCTCGACGAACCGCTGTCCTCGCTGGACGTGCCGACCCGCGAGCGCCTGCGCAGTGACATGCTCGACATCCTCGAAGACGTGACCTCGGTGTACGTCACCCACGACCGCACGACCGGCCGGATGCTCGCCGACCGCGTGCTCGTCGTCGACGACGGTGAGATTGTCCAGCGTGGCACACCGACGGACATCTTCGAGCGCCCCGCCTCACCCTTCGTCGCGGAGTTCACCGGAAGTAACTGCCTCTCGCTGTCAGAACCGCGTCTGCGCGAGGCCATCGGAGTGAAAAACGGTGCCGAGTGGCTCGCGATTCGGCCCGAACACGTCCGCCTCGACAACGGCACGGCTGATGTTGAAGCGCGTGTCAAACGCGTCGTCCGTGTCGACTCGATGTATCGTGTCTCGCTGTCTGTCGGCAGCGAACGCATCGAGATGCACACGACAGAACCGCCAGAGCCAGATTCCTCGGTCGGTATCTCCTTCGAGGAGTCGGGGCGGACGCTGTTGTGAGGCCGCGGAGGATTTAAGCAGAGTCGGCAACCTCATAGAGACGATGACCAGCGACCCAGGGGCGGACGGACACGGGACAGCGGCACTGGTCCGTGACGGCGTCGAGTTCGGCGAGCGTGACCGAGCGCTGCTGCGGGAAATCGAACGGACCGGCTCCGTCGCAGCGGCCTCGTCGAATCTCGGTCGCTCGCGGCCACGAGACCTCTCGCGGATCGAAACGCTCGAAGAAACCTTCGGCGAACTCGTCGAGCGCCGCCGGGGCGGCAGCGGTGGCGGCGGCAGCCAACTCACCGACACCGGCGACCAACTGCTGGCCCGGTACGAGCGCTTGCAGGTTGCCCTGACCGCCACTGCGCAAGTTCCAGAGACCGTACTGCAGGGGACGGTCACAGACCTGTCGGGCGAACTCGCCGAGGTGGACACTCCTGTTGGGAGGGTTCGTGGCCTCCACGACGACGTGACAGTCGATGACCAGTTACAGGTCCGCATTGGCGCTGACTCGATTACGCTACTGGACCCCGGCAGCGACCCCGAGCCAGACGCGACGAGCGCGCGCAACCGGCTCGTCGGAACCATCACTGGAATCGACCGCGGCGAGACTGTGCTCACGGTGCACGTTGCTGTCGGAGACGCTGATTTTCAGGCGCTGGTGACCGACAACAGTGCGCAGCGACTCGACCTGCACGAGAATCGGGAGGTAGTTCTCACGTGGAAGGCAACGGCGACGCGACTGGTCAGCGAGAGTCGATGACAACGGAACTACTGACTTAGCCCAGAACGCTACGGTCGCCGTGTCGAAACAGGAGCGCAGTTAGCTACTGTTCGTAGATAGCGACGAAACGCTCGTCTGAACGCCTCTCCGTGGCAATTGTCGTTCCGCCCGCGGTCGCTATCGCGTCGCCAAACTGCTGGGAGCGGCCGGACGCTGTGAAGTAATTCGCTCGCGAGTTGTCCGTGCTGGACGGGTGCTCCAGGTCGTATATCGCACCAACAGTGTCATCGAACGAAGCCTGCGGTGCGCCGACCAGCAACGTCTCTCCGTCAGCCGCAACGGTGTCACCGAAGTACTGGTGGGAATCACCGCTGGTTGCGGTATACATCTGCTCGCGAGACCAGCGGTCGTCCGAGCGGCCAAATACGTACGCCGTGTCGTTGCTGTGATCTCCGATTACTGCTCTGCCATCGGCCACTGACACCGACCAACCGAAGTGGTCACTGCCCGTAGCACCGGAGAGAGTCGTCCGGTAACGCCAGACGCCGTCCGACCGTCCGAAGACGTGAACGACGCCCGATTTCGCGCGTCGACATCTCGGCCCCGCTCTCGGTGGTGCGCCGACCAGTATCGTCTCACCGTCGGTCGCGACTGAGTGACCGACCCGTCCATCGTCTCGATTGTCCGCAAAGAGACTCCCTCGCTGGTTCCACTCCCCGTTTTTGCGCTCGAAGACGGTTGCCAGGCCATCGCCGTCTTCGGTCCGCAGGACGGCCGTATCGTCTGCGACCGCCATCGATTCGACGTAGACACCGTCGGTTAGTTCTGTCCGCAGTGCCCACCCGTCACCGTCCGACCGCTCGAACACCGACACGGGGATTCGCGACGTTCCCGAGTAGTTGTACTCGTTGCCGACCAGCAGTGTCGACCCGCTGGCGGCCAACTGTCCGCCGAAATAGTCGCGCGCCTGTGTCCGCCCGGCGACCCTCGCGGTCTGCTCCCATCTCCCCCGCACTCGCTCGAATGCCGCCACGATTCCAGCCTTCTCCTTGCCGTCGACGGTTGCCTGTGGTACGCCGACGAAGACAGTCTCACCCGTCGTCGCGACTGCCTGGCCGAACGAATCTGAGCGGTTAGGCCCGCCAACAGTGGCGACCGGAGTTCGGGCTGTGGCGCTCGCGGTGAACGGGCGTGGCGAGACCGGTTCCCAGTTCTCTCCGTCACAGCCGGGACCGCTCGTCGCCTCCGAGAACACCTGCAAGCAGCCACACAGACCAGCGAGCGAGCCAGTTCCGAGTGACCCCACGACAGCCCGCCTCGTTCGTCGGTGCATGTTGGACCCGAGAATCCAAGTTGGTATAAAAGCAATTACCGCGTAAACAGGTAGTTGTCTCGTGAGAGAGCAACCGGCGTGCGCCCGGTTCTGTCCAGAATCTCCGACGAAGACAAAAACGGTCTGCCTCAGTAGAACTCGCGGACGAGGTCCGTCGCACCCTCAGGTGCGCCGTCGGGCACCGTGTTCATCGGTGCGTCGATGCCTTGCTGTTCCTCGAAGGGAACGCTCTCTTCGTTCTGGTAGATGACGCCCTGGTATTCTTTGTCGCCGCTGAGGATGACCTCTTTGGCCTCTTCGCCGTCGGTTGGGTCGTGGTCGTCTTCTTTCAGGTCGACGAGCGAATCGCGGAAGTAGTCGTAGGTATCGACGTCGTTGAACGTCACGCACGGCGAGTAGACGTTGACGAAACCGAAGCCGTCGTGTTCGACGGCCTTCTGGACGATTTCGGCGTGTCGTTTGGAGTCCGAACTGAACGACTGGGCGATGAACGTGGCGCCAGAAGCCAGCGCGAG
>JAQCNR010000145.1 GCA_028274925.1 Halovenus sp. | reverse complement strand
CCGCGCCGACGGCGAGATACGAGAGGGGGAAGTTCGCCGCTCGTGTGCTCGTGACCGTTCACTCAGCGTGGGTTTGACGCGTAGGTAGTTGCTCGCCGAGTCGGCCGGGGATGCCGGGCAGGCTTCCATCCCGCGTCAACGTCTGTGATCCGGCATACAGCGCGATGAGCGACGCACAGAGCAGATAGAATACGGCGTCTCCCGACAGGAGATCAAACACGGCAGGGACGTCTCCAGCAGCATCCCCGATGGGGGGCATATTGTGCGACGCGTGAGCGATCATCACGACCGGCAACGCCCCCTCGGTGTTGTTGTACAGCCAGCCGAGAATGACCGACATAACTGTCACATTCAGCATATACTCCCAGAAAACGGTGAAATCGCCAGCCCCGGTGAGGATCATCGGGACGTGCCACAGGCCCCAGACGACACCGATCGCCAGACCCGCGTGGAGCGCACTGAATCGCCGCTGGAGACGGGGTTGCAGGAAGCCACGCCAGCCCAGTTCCTCCAGTGCACCAGCCAGAAACAGTGTGACACCGAACGTGAAGACGTAATCGCTGATCGGCGCATACGGAACCGCCACGTCGGCACCGAGAAGCACCGCAACGATGGTCTCAGTTTCGGTCCCGAGCATCATGATGGCGATGCCGATGAGGTACCAGTGGATGCCGGCTCGTAGGTTGCGAAGTTGTCCGAGCCAGTCTCGAACGCTTTCATCAAGCAACCAGACTGTCACCCCTGCACTGACCATCGGCGCCCACGCGTAGAGCATCAACCCCGGCAACGGGATAGAGGATCCGAACATCACATAAACCCCTGCGAAGACGAATCCGGAATAGAGCACAAGTACAGCCAAAAACGTTCTGACAGGGCTGTGAGACGCTCGTTGTTTGAGTGCGGCAACGCGGCTCATCGTGACCCCCCCGTACGACGTGGTTCGAGGAGAGTGACGAGTGCGGTTGTCGCGGGGGCAGTCTTTTTTCTGCGTTCGACGGGGCGCTTCAACCGGGGGTGTCCTGCGGTGGTGGACATACTGTCTTCGATGGTCCATATCCTCCTGAAGAGCGGGGCTAAAAGTACACACTCCCGGTGTCGCTCCGACTCTAGTAATACAGAGAGCCCGGGGAAGCGAGGTTGCTGCATCGTCGTCAGTGTGTTCGGCGAACCTACCGAAGAGCGACACGGGGTGGCTACTCGTCGGAGTCGGACGCGAGAGTGTCGAGCCGCCAGGTGAAGATGGCCCGCAACACCACCACGAGGCTGTTGCGCTCACCCGTGCCCCAGATGCCCATCTCGTGGGTGCTATCCGTGCCTTGGTCGGCGAGGACACTCACGAGAGCGGTTCGCTTGTCGGTGACAAGCAGGCTTCCGGCTCCCTCGTCGGCCCACGCCCACAGCGTCTCGAAGGTCTCAGCCGACGGAACCCGCTCCCGAATCTCGGCCTGAACGGGTTCGGAGAGCCCCGCGAGGTAGATGTCGACGCCACGCGTTTCCGCCGCCGCAAGCCGGTCAAGATGGTCGTCGGTAAGGAGTTCGTCGACGGTCATGAAGACGAGTTCGTCCTCGGCGTCGTCGATGAATTCGAGGAGTCGACTGGCGACGGCCTCGTGACCCGCGACCGTCCACACCCCGAACTCCTCGGGCTGTCGGGTGGCGGGTTCGAGTTTGTCGAGCAGTTCGCTCAACTCCGTGATGGTGTTCTGACGCTGGAGGTCGAGTTTGCGGATGGCGCTCTCCCGTGACACCGGCGTGAATTTCTTGGGCGACGTGTGTTGGATATCGACTAGTCCGGCCTCGTGGAGGGCGTCGCCCGCGTCGTAGACGCGGGTCCGAGGCACGTCGCCGACCGCTGCCACGTCCTTCGCGGTGCCGACCCCGAGTCGGAGGAGATAGACGAACGTGTAGGCTTCGTACTCGCTGAAGCCGAACTCTTTGAGCAGAGCGGCGCACTCCTGTTCGAGCCGTTCGGTCGACTTGTCGGCCATACTAGCTTACAGGGGTGGCGTCGGAAAAAGGGAAGAGGTGGTTCAGTTCCGGCGGTCTCCGGGAGTCCTGCGTCGGAGCAGGTATCCCACACCGGATGATGCGCACCGTGTGTTTTGCACGCCGATCGTGAAGTACCTCGGGGTCAAGTGGTTCGAGAGGCAGAGTCTCTCGTCATCACGGAGATCTTCGATTTCCGTACGACCCCGAGGCACTCGCCTTGATCATCTGTAGAAACATCGTACATCCGATGGCTTTTGTGAGGTTGGCTGAGAGCGGCAGGTGAGACGATAGTGTGCCCGTGGCGGAAGTCGTGCGGTATCAATTTGACACGCCTGGTGACAGCGTCACACAGCAGATAGCCGTATCCGCGGAGTGGCCGAGAGCAGGTGAACATTTCCGGATGTCGTCGATCCAGCGCTCACCCCAGGAATTCGTGGATGTCATCCCCCGCGTACCCGCAGTCGGAACCCGCCAGTAAGCAGGTCCTCATACTGTCGGCTATCGTCGCGTGACGGATTTCGACACCCCGGGGTGTGGAAAATCTTCACGTGGTTATAGCCGACAGTATCAGCTCCCACGCGCTGTGGGGCTGATACGGATCACTGTACCCGACTGCCGGTCATCGCCGGAGACGGGGTGGGCGATGACCGGCAACTCGTTGCAGTAATCAGCAATTTCGAGGCGGAGCCCCCGGCCTCGAGGAGCGAGGGCTTCCGACCAGTCGGAAGCACGGAGCGAGTAGGCCGGGGAGGAAGCCGACACTCCACGACACAATTCACGAGACAATGGCCGACTGACCCCCACTAAGTAAGTACCATCGAATTAACGTCTGAAATTGGAGGTCAGGCGTACCGCGCCGGTCAAACTCGTCGTTCCCGACCAGTATCACGACGACCTCCACGAAACCGCCGAGCAGTTCCTCCACTGTGCGAACGAGGCCAGTGACTACTGCTGGGACAACACCGACTACAAAGACTGTATCACCTCGAACGTGAAGGCCAGAGATGCGCTGTACGACCGTCTCCGCGAGGAAACTGACCTGACAGCGAATCCCGTGCAAGAAGCCACCCGGCGTGCCGTCCACGCCGTCGATAGTGGCGTTGACCGCTGGAAGAAGGGCAAACGGACAAACAAGCCAGAGTTTAT
>JAQCNR010000142.1 GCA_028274925.1 Halovenus sp. | reverse complement strand
TGGACCCGTCCTGGCGTGTCGACCCCCCCTGCTGTCTTAACAAGTACAGGCCGGGTTCGTTCCCTGGCTACCGGGAGTTCCGCTGGAGGAGTCCGGCTCGAGCCAGCCGGTCGCGGATAACATGGTCGCGACTGGAACGAGGTCCGCTGTTCGGGCAGTCATCGACGTACTTGACCTGGAGCGGACGGTCCAAGTCAGGGTCATCGACCGAGCGGGTAAACCCAGTCGTGGCCCAGAACGTGTCCCAGGAACCTCTGTAGATGTCGAAAATACGGGCAGCGAGCGTATCAGCTGATATTGGCTGGTCTCCCCAGACATCGTCGGTTTCACAGACGCCCCTGACCGCCGTTCGCAGGGTCGGTACGCCCTGTGTCGAACGAACAAACACTCGTGGCGCGACGCGCCCGATATCACGGTCGGTCGTCCTGACGCGTACCGGTCGGTCAGGGTTGAGAATCGGCCAATCGAACCGAAGTTCGTGGTCGTGGGTCATGCTTGTCGGCCAGTTGGCGGCATCGATATTGGGGTCGGTTCGTCGGACGTTGTGTTCGATTGCCTGACGACGCGTGCTGTCGTCGACCAGACGATCGGCACTCGACGTCGATGGTGTAGAACGAGCGTCGGAAGTCACTATTATAACGTAATGTACTAACTAACTTAAACCGCACGCAGGACTCGCCGGCTGAGTCGGCACGGTTGGTCAGCAGGGCCGACGCCCCAGACTGAGCCCGGTTGTGTCCGTCCCCTCGCCACAGTGCTGTGGACAGTCGTCCCTGCCCGGCCACGCGGCGGGAGGGGGTATGACGTCCGTGGTTGAGACGTTGACCGTGGGGAGCAAATACAACGCCGAAAAAACGGCTGCGAGGATATCGCCCGGGACAAAGGGTTTAGTTTCTCGCTTGTTATGGGATGAGCTATTCGATGGTGTGGACTGGGAGGGGTGTCTGATGGGTTATCGGCAGGCGCTCTTGCGGCGCTGGTCACGGCGTGACCGGCTTGCGGTGCTTGTCATCGCCGTCACCGTCGCGTTTCTAACCGGCGCGACCGTCCTGTTGTTCGCCGTCGGCGCGCAGACCGCGAGCGTGGCCGCCGAGTTCGACTCGCTTGGGAGTGTCAAGTACGTCGTTGGCGTACCGGCGGATATTGTTCAGTTCCCCACTCGGCGCGGCCCGGACGAAGGCGTGAACCTCCGCATCATATTCCATAAGCGTATCGATCAGGTGTGAGCCAACGAAGCCATCTGCACCTGTGACAAAACAGGGCGGTCAGCAAGTCGTGGACCTAGTTCCATCGAGTGGATACGTAGGACGAGTCATCATCATTGTTTCTCTCTAGTCAGTAATCACACGTACAGCGGTCGGCACAATACTGAATGAGGACGATGGGCTCGTCGTCATCAATCTCGGCGAACTGACAGGGACGCACGGGTCTCCGGATGAAGCGGAAGAGCAAGTCTGCTTTCAACCCGTAGATCGAGGCCAGACTCAGATTTGCCTCCGTCGTGCTGAGCCGACCCACACTATCTGAAGTGAATCTCCTCAGCCCGCCAACCTACCAAGCATCCTCTAAACGGCGGCGTTCCACCCAGCGGCCGACCCACATGATGCAGCCAAGGCAGGAGGCTCCCGAACCCTAAATTGGCGGCCCGCACAACGGCCAGTGATGACAGCTGATTATCCACTCGAAGCGCTGGCGAGCCTGCCGAGTTTCTACCATCCGGCGGCCTCGCCCAGCGGCGACGAGATCGCGGTGTACTACGACGGCAGCGGTCGGAACGAACTCTACCTTCTCGACCCCGAGACGGGCGAGAAAACTCAGGTCAGCGACGGGAACGTCCCGCGAGACGCCCGGTATCCGTTCCGCTGGGCACCCTCGGGCGAGGAGCTGTACTTCC
>JAQCNR010000132.1 GCA_028274925.1 Halovenus sp. | reverse complement strand
TCGGCGCGGTGGTTGGTTGTCGGCGCAGTCCGTAACTCGACGTCGAGCAGTTCGGCGGCTTTTCGGAAGCTGAAGTGGACGCTTTCGGGCGCAACGACGTTGGGGGTGTCGCTGTCGCCGTGGTTGCGAGCGATTCGGACCGCCTGAATGTTCGCCTCCGTCCCCCCGCTCGTGATGTAGCCCGACGGCTCCGCAAGTCCCGCAATCTCCCCAAGCATATCGACCGCCTGCGCTTCGAGTTCGGCAACCGTCTGGTAGGTCCCCGGGTCACCAGGATTGGTCGCCAGGAACCGCTCGGCCGCCTTCCGGGCCTTGGGGTGCGGTTCCGTACACATCGAGGTGAGAACTCGCTCGAAATTCTGTGGTTCGGCCCGCTGTACCGTCTGCATATCTGGTTGACAGTAGCCATACGGACTTAGTGGTTGTGCGTCCCCTGTGGTCGTGTGTCATCCCGACCGTGGCACGGTGAATTACTGCTCGGCCAGCCAGCCCTCTGCCTCGGCGCGGTCATCGAAGTAGTGTGTGGTCATCGCGCCGTCACCGACCTCCTGCATGATATTCTCGACGCTCATGTTCGCGACCACCGATTCGGGCTGGACGATGGCCATGTTGGCCAGACTCGTCTCCATGGCACGGGGGAACCAGTCTTGGTTCGACCACTCCTGGTCGTCTTGGTCGACGGTCCCCAAATTTCTGAGGTCTGCGAGCCAGTTTTCGGCTCCTTCCTGTTTGACGAGGTCCAACCCTGCGTCGAGTCCCTCACGGAACGGCTCTCCCTCTGCGAAGGTATGCCACTCCAACATAACGGTATCGGTCGCGTCGTCGTAGGTCGCTGTCAGATGGGCTTCGTCGTAGTGTGCCATCACGTTCACGGAGACGAATCCAGGGATTAACCGTTCCTCCGGCAGTGTCAGGCGTAATAATGATTAACACTGTAACGGGCCGGCATCCGAGCGAGGCGGGTCGGAGAGCCCCACCAGCCATTTAGCGGTGGTCTGCGTGGGTGCGGTATGGACGAGCCGACGATTCTCGTCACTCGACAGAAAATCCACGGGACCGACGGCAAGGCGTACGGACGGGTTCTACGCGAGCGGGTGCCGGACTCCGAAGTGCGCGTCGCCCACACGCCGGCAGAAGAACGTGAGACCCTTCCTGAAGCAGATATCGTCACCGGGCTGGAACTCACCGAGGCACAACTGGACCGCGCTGACAATCTCGACCTCTTTGCCTGTGTCTACGCAGGGACCGGCCATCTCGACATGTCGGCGTTCGAGGCCCACGACGTCGCAGTCACGAACGCGTCGGGCGTGCACGTGACGAACATCGCTGAGTACGTTGTCGGCGCGATGACGATGATGGCCCACCGATTCCCACTGGCGTACGAGCGCACCGAGCGCCGGGAGTGGCGCAGTTTCCCGACGCGAGAACTGCACGGGTCGACAGCCGCCATCGTTGGTATGGGTGCCATCGGAACCGGTGTGCTCGACCGATTGGATGTCTTTGGAATGGACACCGTCGGCGTTCGCCACACACCCGAGAAAGGCGGTCCGACGGACGATATCTACGGCTTCGACGAGATTCACGAAGCCGTCGCCGACGCCGAGTACGTCGTGCTAGCCTGTCCGCTGACCGACACCACCCGCGGGCTGATTGACGAGGACCTACTGCTGACGATGCGGGCCGACGCAGTGCTGATTAACGTTGCGCGCGGTCCAGTTGTCGAAACCGACGCCCTGCTGGACGCACTCCAGCGCAATCATCTCGGCGGCGCAGTCCTCGACGTGACCGACCCCGAACCACTCCCCGAAGACCACCCGCTGTGGGGGATAGGAAACGTCGTAATCACGCCACACAACGCCGGAGATACCCCGGCGTACTTCGAGCGCTGTGGGGAAATCCTCGCAGAGAACGTCGAACGCTTGCGGGCAGGCCAGACAGCGTTGCAGAATCAGGTGCGGTGAGAGCACTCCGCAGGCCCCACACCGGCGCGGATGCGACACGGTTAAGTGAATGTACGGATTTGTTCATTGTATACCGAAAGCGTTCATTGGTGATACTGAATGACTATGGAATCATACATCGAGCGTGTGACTGACGGCGAAAATCTCACACAGCAAGAAGCACGAGAGGCCTCGACACTCATTTTTGAGGAAGCGACAGAAGCACAGATTGGCGCGTTGTTGACCGCGCTGCGAGCAAAGGGCGAGACTGATTCTGAAATTGCAGGCTTCGCGGAGGGGATGCGCGACGCCGCCCGGACCATCGACCCCGACCGGGCTGGACTGGTCGATACCTGTGGCACCGGTGGCGACGACTACGATACGATCAACGTCTCGACGACCAGCGCAATCGTCGCCGCTGGCGTCGGCGTGCCGATTGCCAAACACGGGAACTACTCGGTCTCCTCGTCGTCAGGTAGCGCCGATGTCCTCGAAGAAGCCGGCGTCAAAGTGGACGCAGAACCACCCGCAGTGCAGGAAGCCATCGAGGAGAAAGGAATCGGATTCATGCTCGCGCCGGTGTTCCACCCCGCGATGAAGGCAGTAATTGGCCCGCGACAGGAACTCGGGATGCGAACTATCTTCAACATTCTCGGACCCCTGACCAATCCCGCCGGTGCGGAGGGGCAGGTCATCGGTGTCTACGACCCAGAACTGGTGCTAGTCATCGCCAAGGCACTGGCAAAGATGGATGTCGAACGGGCGCTTGTCGTCCACGGCTCCGGACTGGACGAGATTGCGATTCACGGCGAGACAGTCGTTGCGGAAGTCAACGGCGACGAAATCGAGGAGTACACGCTCACGCCGGGCAACCTCGGGCTGAAGCGCTACGACATCGAGGAGATTGCCGGCGGGCAGCCAGAAGACAACGCCGCAGATATGCTCGGAATCGTCAACGGCGAAATTACCGGACCAAAACGAGATATCATCCTCGCAAACGCCGGTGCAGCCATCTACATCGCCGGCAAAACCGACACCATCGCCGAGGGTGTCGAGCAAGCGAGACACGGAATCGACTCGGGCGAAGCCGCAGCCAAACTCGAGGAACTCCGCGGCGTCAGCGCATGAGCGTCCGCGTCAAAATCTGCGGGCTGACCAGCAAGTCGGACAGGGACACTGCCGTCGCGGCCGGAGCCGACGCCGTCGGGTTCATCACCGACGTGCCCGTCGACTCGCCGCGAGAGATTGACGCCGACACCGCCGAACGACTTGTCGGTGGCGTCCCGCCGCTGGTGACCAGTGTGCTGGTGACGATGCCGACGAGCGTTCAGGCGGCCGTCGACCTGCAGTCGACGGTTGGTGCCGGCGCCATTCAGGTTCACGGCACGCTCTCGCCGCAGAAACTCGGTGGACTGCGAGCGCGGGTGGACGTCCCCGTCATCGCAGCGGTCGACATCGACGACGACGTTGTGGCCTACGCCGACGTTGCCGACGCTGTCCTCGTCGATTCGACCGGCGAAGACGGCGGTGGCGGCACTGGCGAGACCCACGACTGGGGGCAGACGGCAACACTCCGTGACGAAATCGAGACACCACTCATACTCGCTGGCGGATTGACGCCCGAAAACGTCCGAGAAGCGGTCGAGACAGTCGAGCCATTTGGCGTCGATACCGCAAGCGGCGTCGAACAGACGGGCGGCCAGAAGGACCCAACAGCAGTCTCCGAGTTCGTCCAGAATGCACGGGCTGCGAGAGGTGAGACGGCATGAATCTCGAACTCGACAGCGGAACCTTTGCAGGGATGGCGAGCGCGGACGGACCAACCGTCGTCCGCGTTGCTGGCGACATCGAGACCGAAATCGACCCGCTGGCAGCCTATGCAGCGGTGACCGGACGGACGACCGAGGCCGACAGCGAAGCCTACGCCTTCCTGCTCGAAAGCGCCGAAAAAGTCGCTTCGAGCGACCCCGACGGCGCCTTTGCACCCACCCACCAAGACCGCCACGCTCGGTTTTCCTTCGTTGGGTACGACCCCGCGGCGGTCGTCACTGTCGAACCAGACGCCACAGATGTGGAACTACTTGACGACCGGTACGAGGGACTGATTGAACCAAACGGTGGCGATACTGTCGACAGCCTGCGGGCGGCAATGCCGGCTGTCAC
>JAQCNR010000130.1 GCA_028274925.1 Halovenus sp. | reverse complement strand
AAAGGGCGTCGTGAGTTCGTCGTCATCGCCCTCAGTTCCAACGAACAGCACCGTCGCCCCAACATCGCTGGCGACTTGCCGGACACTCTCGGCGACGCCCTCGTGGACACCCGACGCAGTTGTTTCCTCGAAAGTCCGTTCAGAACTCTCGGTCGTCTCTTCGATTTTCTTCGCGAGGCGCTCGTGGACGCCATCGGTCGCGAGGTCCTCACTGGGGTCGATCCACATCCGACGCTGTGCGTACTCCGCACCTGTCGGGACAAAACTGACTGCAACAACCCGTTTGTCGAGCGCTTCCCCGTGTTCGACTGCGCGGTCCAAGGCCGCCCGGGCGACACGTGATCCATCGTACGGGACAAGAAACACCATGTGGCTCAGTACCAAGGACAGCTATATGAATCCATGGGGACGTTTCAGATTTTCGAGAGGGGTTACGATCCCACGGAGGCCCGCCGGTAGCAAAAAACATATCTCCGGTGGTACCTGAGTGTGACCAAGGCACAGTCTACTATGAATGAAGTGCAACTCGAGGTCGCAAAAGCGTACCCGAATGACTCGGGCCGTGGTATCGCCCGGTTAGATCCGGATACGCTGTTGCATCTCAAACTCTCGCCGGGGGATATCATCGAAATTGAAGGCGCGGACACGACGGCCGCGAAAGTCTGGCGCGCCGACCGCCAGGACTGGAACACCGATACAGTCCGTATTGACGGCTTCACGCGTCAAAATGCCGACGTAGGTATTGGCGAACGCGTCGAAATCCGCAAAGCCGACGCCGAGAAGGCGGAAAAGCTCGTCCTTGCGCCGCCAGAGGAAGCGAGCGTCCAGTTCGGCAGCGACGCAGCCGGGATGGTCAAACGTCAGATTCTGAAACGGCCGGTCGTCGAGCGCGACATCGTGCCGGTGATGAGTTCGACAAACCATCCGTTCATGCGCTCGCCGGGACAGGCAATTCCGCTGATTGCCGTCGAAACCGAGCCTGACGGTGTCTGTCTCATCACGGAGGATACAGAGGTCGAACTCCGTGAGGAACCAATCAGTGGATTCGAGAAGACAGGCGGTGGGATTACCTACGAGGATATCGGTGGCCTCCAGAAGGAAATCCAGCGCGTCCGCGAGATGGTCGAGCTGCCGATGAAACACCCCCAGATTTTCAAGAAACTCGGCATCGAGCCGCCACAGGGGGTGTTGCTGCATGGCCCACCCGGCACCGGGAAGACGCTGCTTGCCAAGGCAGTGGCCAACGAAACCTCTGCGAGTTTCTTCTCTATCGCCGGTCCAGAGATCATCTCGAAGTACTACGGCGAGTCCGAACAGCAGTTACGCGAGATATTCGAGGACGCGAGCGAGGAAGCACCCTCGATTATCTTCATCGACGAACTCGACTCGATTGCGCCAAAGCGTGAGGACGTAACGGGCGAAGTCGAGCGCCGTGTCGTCGCCCAACTGCTGACGATGATGGACGGCCTCGAATCGCGAGGACAGGTCATCGTCATCGCCGCGACCAACCGCGTCGACAGCGTCGACCCGGCACTGCGCCGCCCCGGCCGGTTCGACCGTGAAATCGAAATCGGTGTGCCGGACGAGAGCGGTCGCCGCGAGGTGCTGCAGATTCACACCCGCGGCATGCCGCTGTCGGACGATGTCGACCTTGGCAAACTCGCCGAGGAAACCCACGGCTTCGTCGGTGCAGACATCGAGAGCCTCACCAAAGAGGCGGCGATGAAGGCACTCAGGCGATATCTGCCCGAAATCGACCTCGACGAGGAGGACATCCCGCCGAGCCTGATCGACCGGATGATAATCAAGCGCGATGACTTCCGCGGTGCGCTCAACGAGGTGGGTCCATCGGCGATGCGGGAAGTTCTCGTCGAGTTGCCGAAGATTAGCTGGGACGACGTGGGTGGCTTACCCGGACCGAAAAAAGAGGTCAAAGAGAGCGTGGAGTGGCCGATCAACTCCCCGGAGAAATTCGAGAGGATGGGGATTAGCGCGCCCTCTGGCGTCCTGCTGTACGGCCCGCCGGGAACAGGAAAGACGCTGATGGCCAAAGCCGTCGCCAACGAGACGGACGCGAACTTCATCTCGGTGCGTGGCCCGCAACTGCTCAGCAAGTGGGTCGGTGAATCGGAGAAGGCCATCCGCCAGACCTTCCGGAAAGCGAAGCAAGTGGCTCCGACAGTCATTTTCTTCGACGAACTCGACTCGCTGGCACCGGGCCGTGGCGGCGAAGTCGGCTCGAACGTCTCAGAACGAGTTGTCAACCAACTCCTGACCGAACTGGACGGCCTCGAAGAGATGGAAGAAGTGATGGTCATCGGCGCGACGAACCGCCCAGATATGATCGACCCGGCGCTGATTCGCTCGGGCCGATTCGACCGACTCGTGATGATCGGCGAACCCGACATTGAGGGTCGTGAACAGATCCTGAAAATCCACACCGACGATATGCCGCTCAGCCCGGACGTCAGCCTGCGCGAACTCGCGGAGGTGGCCAACGGCTACGTCGGCTCTGACCTGGAGTCGATTGCCCGTGAGTCCGCTATCGAAGCATTGCGACAGGACGAAGAGGCCGACACTGTCGAAATGCGACACTTCCGGCAGGCAATGGACAATGTCCGACCGACGATTACCGAGGACCTGCGGGAGTACTACGAGGAAATGGAAGAGGAGTTCCGCGGCAGCGGTCCAGACCGCGACCAGCGTCGTGGCGGCCGAATTGGATTCCAATAACTTACCACCTTTTTACGTCGGCGGGTTTCCTCGCGACCCTGCGGGTCGCTGTGGGAACCCACCTCGCAAAAACGTGGGCGAAAAACGCCTCGGCGCTCGCTCCGCTCACGCCGAGCGAACCGCGCTCACTGCGTTCGCGCGGATGCTTAACCGCTGGCGGCTGAATCTCTTTTCCGACTCTATTCTCACAGGTTCACTGTACGCCGAGTGCAGCGAGGCGAAGCCGAGCGTTCAGGACTTTTTCGCCCACGTTTTTCAAGTCAAGCGAGACCAGAGGTCTCGCTGTCTTCTCACGGGTCTTCGTCCCGTTCGAGTGTCCGAGGGATCTCCGATCCCTCGCTAACCGTGCGAACGGCGCTGCGAGGCGCGGGAGCGCCTCGAAGTCGCGGCGCGTAGCGCCGCGCTGCCCGTGAGCAGAGAGCGGTTCGCCTCCGGCGAACCCGACGTGGTTCGAAAGAGCGCGTCGCGCTCTTTCGTCACTGAGCGGGAGCGAAGCTCCCGCGAGGTCCAAAAAAGCCGGCGGCTTTTTTGAAGATCACGAGAGAGCGAAGCTCTCTCGAACGACAAAAAAAGGTGGATCACAAGGGATTTGGAATCGCCGACCCCCCACTCAGATATGAAACTCGCCGGGATGGCAAGCAACCGCGGACGCAATCTGATGAACATCGCCGACCGGTCGCCGGGCGGCGCGGAACTGGCGGTCGTACTGACGAATTCCGCAGACGCGCCGGTCGTCGAGGCGGCAGAGAAACGAGGCATTCCGACCGAAACGGTGGTGCAGAAAGACGGCGAATCGCGCAAAGAGCACGAGCGCCGCGTCGTCGACGCACTCTCTGGCTACGATGTCGAGTTAGTTTGTCTCGACGGCTACATGCGAATTCTCTCAGACACGTTTCTCGATGCGATGCCAACGACGCTGAACGTCCACCCCGCACTGCTGCCGTCGTTCCCCGGCATGGACGCCTGGGATGACGCACTGGACGCGGGCGTCTCGGTAACTGGCTGTACCGTCCACGTCGTTGACGACGCAACCGACGAGGATGGCAACATCGTCGAGTCAGAAGTCGACGGTGGCCCCATCGTTACGCAGGAACCTGTCCCAGTCTACGAGGGTGACGACAGCGACGATGTGGCAGAGCGAGTCCTCTACCAGGGTGAGTTCGCGGCCTACCCGCGGGCAGTGGAGTTTTTCGTCGAGGACCGCGTCAAGGTGGACTACGAGGCCGAGGCAGTCACTGTCGACGGCGACGACGGTGGACAGTTCCCGAAGCGGCGATTTGTCAGCAACGACCGAGCGACCGAACTTCGGTACGGAGAAAATCCACACCAGGACGCGGCGCTGTACGCTGGCCGCACCGCCGATGAGGCGAGTGTCGTCCACGCCGACCAACTCAACGAGGGTGCGAAAGCGCTGTCGTACAACAACTACAACGACGCCGACGGCGCGCTGAACCTCATCAA
>JAQCNR010000125.1 GCA_028274925.1 Halovenus sp. | reverse complement strand
GAGGAGGACGACGACGAGGTGCCCGAGCGTGAACCCGGAGAGTGGCCTGACGAACCCGACGAGGGCGACGACCAGTGGGAACCCGAGACGGAGGTTGACCCGACGCCGGACGAGCAGGAGGTCGAGCCACCCGGCAGTGCCGTGACCGTTCCCGACGGCGAGTTTCGCTGCCCGGAGTGTGAGTTCACCACGCCAGTTGCCGAGTCGTCGCTTCGACGGGGCGACTTCTGTCCGGAGTGTCACCGTGGCTCGCTCGAACACGTCACCGAGTGACGCGCTGGCCCAAGCACGAAAGAGGTAAGACGGGTCCACACGACACACCGACTATGCGCGAGTACAAGATGCGACGGGGCGAATACCTCGAAGACCGCATCGAGGATATGGAGGCAACAGTCGAGGAGTATTTCGGCCCAATCAGCGGCACCGAAGCGTACAACGACACTGAACTGTACGTTGTCGAGGACCCAGACAATCCGGTCTTCTCGAAGGTGACTGTCGGCACAGTCGAGTACGGCTCGAAAAAGGACAAACTCGCTCTCGATATCGAGGAGCGCCCGGCAGAGGAGGTTATCGCCGAGGGCCACGCCGAAGCCGCCGAGGACGCTGTTGCGGTCAAAAACGACTTCCTCGAATCAGCAACCGGCCGCGACGCCAAGTCTCGCCGTGAGTCGATGAAACGCTCTGTCGAGGACGACGAAGTTCCTGACGACGTCGCCTGATCTATTCGAGCGCCTCGAGCGCCGCCGGACCGACGTGCAGCGAGCGCCGCCCGGTTGCTTTTTCGGTTATCAACGCGCCGACCGTCAGGTCAGGCTGGCCGTCGTCGCCGTACAGTTCGTCTGGCGGCGTTCCAATTCCAACGCCGTTTTTCACCGTGAGCATCGCCGTCCGGCGGCCGTCGGCCCGTGTCTCCGCCGCGTCGATGTCGACGTACTCGATGTCTTCCTCGCGCTCGGCTAACTGGTCGAGCACTTGCTCGACGTGGTCGGCCGGGTCAGCAGCGTCGTAGACGTAGGAGAGAACGCGCATACCGTCGATAGCAGTTCGAGCGGTTAGAAGATGTTGGCTTGCTGGTAGACCGACAGCCCACCTTCGCTCATCTCGTAGGGCTTTTTCTCGCGTGAGTGGTTGGCATTTCGGATCTTCTGAATCTCGACAGCCAGCCGTGTCTCCTGAGTCTCTCCGCGGACGTACTGCAGGACGAAGACGGCGTCGGTCAGATACTCGATGATGCCGTGACGGGAAGCGTAGGGATTCGTTTCGCTGGCCTCGCTCGTCAGAAACGTCGTCACGCCAGCTTTCTTGAGCGACCGGGTGAAGTCGAAGACCTCAGTTCGGCGTTTGGCCTGGTTGTCGTACATCATCTCCAGCAAGGAGACGGAGTCGAGCACGAGTCGGTCAGCCCCGAAGTCCCGGATCAACTGCGGGAGTTCGGCCTGAATGTTGTCGAGGCTGTTCGCCATCTCGACGGGGTCGAGGTCGACAACGGCGAGTTGCCCCTCTTCCTCGAACGTGGCGAAATCCCAGCCAAACTCGTTGGCTGTTGCGATGATCGCTTCGCGTGTCTGTTCGAGCGTGATGAAGACGGCATTTTCGCCGTTCACCAGCCCGTGGTGGAGAAACTGCAGCCCAAACGTGGTTTTCCCTGTCCCGGCGCTCCCGAAGGTGACCATCAGGTGCCGTTCGGGAATGCCACCCTGAATCATGTTGTCGAGTCCCTCGATTCCAAGGTCGATTCGTGGGATTTCGGAGTCGAAATCCTCCTCCTCGAACTCCGAGTCGCCGCCGCCGAGGCCGCCGAATCCCTCGTCGTCGAACAGCCCCTCACCGTCCCCGCCGTCGAAGGGGTCATCGCCCCCGCCACCGTCGAACGGCTCGCCGCCCTCGTCTCCGAACGAGTCATCATCGCCGTCGAAAGGGCCATCAGCGTCGTCGAATGGGCTCTCGGTGTCGGCCCCGTCCTCGCTGTCGCCAAAACTGTCGTCGCTGTCGAACGGCTCGCCTCCTGTGCTGGTGTCCGCGTCGGCAGACTCGTCCCACGGACTGCCGTCGTCTGTCTCGTCTTCACCCCAGGGTCCCTCGTCCTGTTCGTCGGGTTCGGGCTCTCCCCAGGGGTTCTCACTGCTCCCGGTGGCTTCAGCTTCTGCTCTCTCGTCGTTCTCTTCGCTGTCTGTGTCGGGGTCCGCTTCAGAGAGTGCTTGCTCAAACCAGTCGTCGTCTTCACTCATTACGCTTCCCCCGGGCCGCAGCCGAGCATATCGGATAGTACTGCTGGGAACTGATTAACCTTGCCCGAATCTGGCCGTGGATAACACAGACTTATTAGCCCGGGGGTACCGAGGGTCACATGTGTCACAGGGTAGCGAGAACGCAACCGTGCTCGTCGTCGACGACGAAGAGGAGGTTGCGGATGTGTATGCCCTCCGGCTTCGCAACGAGTACGACACTCGTGTTGCCTACGGCGGCGAGGACGCTCTCGAAACGCTCGATATCGATGTCGATATCGTTCTGCTCGACCGCCGGATGCCGGACATCTCCGGCGACGAGGTCCTCGCCAAGATTCGCGAGAAAGGCTACGACTGTCGGGTGATTATGCTGACGGCAGTCGACCCGGGGCTGGATATCGTCGAGATGCCGTTCGACGACTATCTCTGCAAACCCGTGGAGAAAGACGACCTCGTCGCGGCGATCAACCAGCAGCTGCAGGTCCAGCGCTACGGCGACCAGCTCTCGGAGTATTACGAGGTCACCTCCAAGCTTGCCCTGCTGGAGTCCGAGCTTCCGCCACAGGAACGCGAGCAGAGCGACGAACTCGAACGACTCACCGAGCGGGCCGAGGAGCTTCAGGAAGAACTCGACGACGTCCTCGACGAGTTCGAGACGCTCGACGACGCCTTCCGGAGCATCGGTCGCCAGCCCGGCTAACAGACTTGACATCCTCCCCGCGCTAAAGCGCGAGGATTCCTCCGTTGGGGGTTCGGCTACTGACTCAAGGAGGCAACTTGCGGGTTTGTGCGCACTTCTTTGGGACTTTCGTGAGGGTGTGGTTTCCCCGACCAATTGTGGTCGTCCCACTCGAATCGCACGGGCCGTGCCATCGGCCTGACTTCCGTATCGCTGTTTTCTCGAAGGAACGTCTCTGACGCCGTGAGGTCGGCGTGTCCCTCGAATCCGCATGAACACGTCAGCGTATCTCCGTGGCGAACCGTCTCCTCGTGGTCGCCACACTCGGGACACGTCTGACTCGTCCACGCTTCCGACTCGGCTTCGAGGCTGATACCGTATTCCTCACAGACGCACGCGAGGCGACGGATGAACTTCCTGAACGCCCAGAAGTTGTGCGTCTTCTCGTTCACCCTGACCGACCAGTGCGTTTCCAGTACGTCGGTCAAGTCGCCTACGTACACCGTCGCCACGCCCTCGTCGTACAGTCGTTCAACGAGGTCGCGCACCAGCGCGTTCTGTGCGTGGTCACGGCGCTTCGTCCGCTGTCGATACAGCCGTCGAATCCGTTTCGAGGAGTAGCGTCCTTCGCGGAGTCGTCCGGAAGACTCCGTCTTCCGTGATTCCGAGAGACTGCGTCTCTCGGGCAATTTCGACTGTAGACGGGCGATCTCGTCTGTCGTCTCACGGAACCGTCCGAACAATCCTCGGCCATCATAGAGGTACTGGTTCCCAGTAGTCGTGGAACAGGCGACGAGATTGTTCGCGCCAACGTCGAGGGCGGCTTCTTCCGAAGCCAGTGGTGAATCCAGTCGA
>JAQCNR010000365.1 GCA_028274925.1 Halovenus sp. | reverse complement strand
CCAGCGGGCGCTGGACACCGTCGTAGATGGAGTCGAGCATCCCCGGGCCGAGGTCGACCGACAGCGGTGCGCCGGTCGATTCGACGGGTTCACCCGGCGACACGCCAGAGGTCTCCTCGTACACCTGAATCGTGGTCAGGTTCCCTTCGATTTCGATTACTTCGCCCATCAGCCCCTCGTGACCGACGTAGACGACGTCGTTCATCCGCGCCTCTAGGTCTGTCGCGGTCACGACAGGGCCACTTACGCTTTCGATGATGCCGTCTTCGCGGACATCAGATTCTGTTGCTTGACTCATTGTTGGTCTTCGTCCATCAGATCGATTCCGATTGCTCGTTTGATCTGTTCGCGCAATCCGCTGTTGGTTGCACCGCCGCCGAGTGTCACCACGACCGGTTCGACGCTCGTCTCGACATCCTGTCGCACCCCCCGAGAGAGGTGTTCGAGGTCGTCGTCGTGCATCACGACGATACCGACGCCGTCGTCGCCGAGTGTCTCCTCAACTGCACTATCGAGCTGCTCGGCTTTGTCATCTTCGGGGACGTTCTGGAATTTGCGAACACCCGCCAGCCGGAAGCCGGTGGTGAACTCGGGGCTGCCGATGACTGCGATTTCCTGGCTCATATGACGACCAGCTCCGCTTCGATCTCCTCGACCGAGAGCCCGACCTCCCGGCCCCGGGCGATCGCCCGGACGTTCTCGATTTCCCGTTCCTTCGCGAGGATGTACGACAGCGCCGAACAGATCGAGATTGGGTGCGAGTGCGAGAGCGTATCAGAGTACTCGAGCAGGGCCGCGTCCAGCGCCATCTCGAAGGTACTCAGGCTCTCTGCGGATTCGAGCTCGGCCAATCCCGCCGAGAGGTCCTCGCCGTAGGGACTCTCGCGAATGTACTCGACAAGGTCGTCGAAACTGCCGACCAACTGGCGTAGCTGGCCTTGCTTGAACAGTTTCCCACCCTCGATGTAGTACTCCTCGGGGTCAAGGTCCGTCCCGGTCCGGGATAGTCGCAACGCGTTTCGGATGTTCCGGAAGTCGATTTCGGCCTGTAGGACCTCGACGTACAGTCCCTTCGGGCTGTTCTGGCTGAGGGTGATTGTGTTCACGTCGTCGAGCAGGTGCTCGTAGAACGTCTTGTCGATGGCGTTCTCGAGCGGGACGAGGACGCCTGCCTCGTCGAACTCCTCGAAGGCTGCCCCGAGACCCTCCTCGAAGATGGTGCCGTCGAGCAGCTCGACGATTTCCTCGATAGAGCCGGCGTTTGCAAGCGCGTTCAGGAGTCGGTCGTCGAACTCGCCTGCACGGATGAAGTCGCCCTCGATGTCGTCGGCGCCGGCTCCGGAGTAGACGCCACGAATCGCCGTCTTGGCGTTCCAGGCGTCGAACTTCCGGAGGTAGTTCGCAATCAGTGCGTGCAACTGGCCGTCCGCCCACTCAAGCAGGTCCTCGAAGTGTTTGGCGAGATTCCGGTTGAGGGCGAACTCGATGAGGTCAACGCCGCTGTGGCGAGCGCCGAGGTCGTTCATCTCCGTCTCGTACTCGGTCTCTTCCATGTAGCGGGCAATCTCACCGGTGCCCATCCGGACCAGTTTGCGGTAATCCTCCTCGGCGAACAGCGCTGCTCGACGCGAGCGAACGCGGGCGTTCACGTACTCCGGATTGGAACTGCCTGTTGCGCTCATTGCTCGAACAGTCGGTCGCTGATTTCACGGAGGTTGTTCTCCCAGACTTCGTCAAGGACGGAATCGAACGTGTTCTTGACCCGGACGCGGGACTGGTCGCTGTCTGCGACGACACCGCCCAGACAGTCGTACTCGCCGGCGTACTCGAACCTGTCGTAGTCGGCAAGCAGGTCTTCGAGCAACTTTTGATCGTCACCGCGGCCATAGACCTCGACGTTGTCACCGTCGTCGAACTCCGCGGCAGTCGCCTCGAGTAGCGCCGCAGTCAGTTCCTTGCGCTCGTCGCCGGACAGTTCCGCGACCTCCTGTTCGATATCCGACCGTATCGATTGGAGCACGTCCCGACGCGCCTCGAGTCGGGCCTGCTTGGCTTCGAGTTTCGCACTCGAGAGCTTCTGTTCGCGCTCCTGTTCGATTGTGCGGTCGGCATCGCCCAGAATCTCATCGCGAATCTCCTCGGCGTCGTCCTCGGCCTCGGCGATGATTTCGTCAGCCTCAGCCTCGGCCTCCTCGCTGATTTCGTTCGCACGCGCGCGGGCCTGTTCTCTGATGTCCTCGACAACTGTATCCAAACTCATAGGTGAATAAAGGGGGTGTGAGCCGTTAACCCACGATGAAGATGGTCACGAACGCGATAATAATCAGCGTCTCGGGAATGGCAGTGAAAATCAGTCCCGAAACGAGATTGTCGCTGTCCTCTGCGACTGCACCGACCGCAGCCGACCCGATACCACGCTGTGCGTAGCCGGTCGCAATCGCCGCGAGACCGACCGCAATCGCCGCGGCCGCCTGTGGTTCGAGTGCTGGTGATCCTGTTGGTGCCTGTGCCTGACTCAGTACAACGCTTAGAGCTTCAATCATTGGTATCTGTTGGGGGTTGTGTTATTGGTCCGATGTATGCGTTCGTTCGTGTCCGAACGGTTCATACTTCTTGCCACCGCCTTCATAAAACTTCTCAAAGAACTCGAAGTATTCGAGCCTGACAGCCTGTATCGCGGCGGTTCCTCCAATTGCTAACACGACGGCGTGCCCGATAATATAGACGGGTAAGCCGAGGATTGCACCCTCGATTCCGAGCTCAACTGGACCCAGTGGGACGGCACTGCCCATGTTTGCGAGGCCGCCGAAGACGACTTCACCCTCCTTTGGCGTG
>JAQCNR010000118.1 GCA_028274925.1 Halovenus sp. | reverse complement strand
CGTTAGGCCCGGAGTGCAAGAAGCTACCGTCCCCTCGGAACGGATAGCAGTGGATTTAAGCACCGAGTGGCTGGCCTACAGGTATGGAGCGTGTCGACGTTGCGATCGTTGGTGGTGGCCCCGCCGGGATGTCCGCGGCAGCGGCAGCCGCGTCGGCGGACGCGAACGCGCTCGTCATCGAGAAAGGAGTCCCACGCGAGGACCGCGAGGGGTTAGGACCCGACTCGACTGACGCGGCCGGCCTGCTCGATTACTGGATCGACCTCATGGGTTTCGAACCGGACGAAATCCCGGACGACGTGGTCTTACGCTCGCTGGATGGCGCAGACTTCATCGGCCCGTCAGAGAAGTTCCAGATGGACGAGACGGGTATCGACGCGAGCTATCCCGAGTTCGGACTGGCCTTTCACCGGGCGAAATTCGACGACTGGCTCCGTGACCGCGCCGAGAACGCGGGTGCGAACTATCACCTCGGTGATAGCGTCACCAGTGTCGAGAGCACGGTCAACGGGAGCGGGCACGAACACACACTAACGCTGTCGAACGGCGAAGAAGTGACCGCAGAGTACCTGATTCTCGCGGACGGTCCACAGCGGACGGTCACGACCGAAGCACTCGACCAGTTCACGACCGACCAGGTTATCGAGGACGTGCTCAACCCGACCACAGTGAACCACATCGCCTATCAGGAACACCGCGAGGTGCCCGAGGAACTGTACGAACCCGGTCGGCTGAAGTTCTGGTGGGGGCTGATGCCGGGCCACACTGCCTATCCGTGGGTCTTCCCGAACGACGGTCAGGTCGCCCGAATCGGTCTGACGATGCCCATCGGGCTCGATGTCGACGATTACGACACCCGGATCTGGGAGTTGCTCCGCGAGGACGATACGCAGATCCCACAGGGCAGGACGTACATCGAGCGACTGATCGAACGGGAGTATCCCAGCTACGATGTCGAAGACTTCCCACTGGCCGAAGACCGGGGCAAGCGGAAGGGTACTGAGACGTATCCAATCTCCTCAACTCGACCCATCGAGTCACCAACCGACGCGGGAATCGCGGTGGTCGGTGGCGCAATGGGCGGCACCTCAGCCTTCCACGAGGGCGGCGACCACGTTGCCGTCAGAACCGGAAAAATCGCCGGCAGACTCGCGGGCGAGGGCGACCTGAGCGGGTACAACCGTGAGTGGCAGGCAGCGCTGGGGACCGAGTTCCGCCGGAACGTGACGATGGCTGACCTCGTTAGAGAGTACCAGCCGAGTGACTGGGACCGTGCCTTCGGCGCGGCAACGACGATGGTCAACCGCGGGGAGTACAACTGGCGGAGTACGATTCGTGCAGGATTGACCGGGTTCAAACTCCTGTACGGCTACAAACGAACCAAACGCCAGTTCAGAAACAACGGCTACATCCAGTTCCGGGAGTCCGAGTACTCCGTCTAGGATTCCTTGTTGAGAATACGGCCATCGGGGTCGATTTCGCCGTTTCTAATCCGCGTACTACTGATCCGCGTGCCGTCCTCGGCGACGACGAATGGTGCCGTATGAATTTCCAGCCTCTCCAGCCCCCGCTCAATCCGTTCCTCGTTGAGTTCGTTTGCACGACGCTGGGCTTTGGCTTCCGGAGAGACAATCAGTGCGTCAGCGTCTGGTCGTGTCGCCGCGGGACCGTACGTGTCTTCGAGTTTGACGATTTCGTACGACGCTGTGTACGTGTCCGCGAGAATGTCGAGTTCTCGCTGCAGTTCCGCGTGGCGGTCCTCGTAGGTGCCCAGTCGCTTGGCGTGGCTGGCCGAGTCTCTGGTTTCGGTCGCCAAGTCCGAGGACGTGAGCCCGATAATGACGTGGCCGTCGCCAGAGCCGTCGTGTGTGGCCGTCTGGAATGCCTTGTGCAACAGCGCTCGATGCCCGTTGTGAATCGGTGTGAACGTCCCGCCGAGGATCGCTGTCCGGTCGCTCCCTGTCACACCGGCCTTTCGTGATACGGTCACCTATACGTACTGGTCTGGGGATACGAGAACAGCGCCAGCGTGCTCGACGCGTGGGCGGTGTTCAGAGATAGCCGCGTTCGAGGAGGAGTTCGCCGTTGAGCACAGAGGCACCGGCCGCGCCGCGCAGCGTGTTGTGGGCCAGACAGTTGAACTGAAGCCCAGTTTCGGTCTCCTGAATGCCGCCGGCAGCAATTGCCATCCCGTTCTCAGTATCCCGGTCCAGTCGGGGCTGTGGTCGGTCTGGCTGCTCGAAGACGTGGATCAACTGCTCAGGTGAGCTGTGCAGGTCGAGCGACGGATAGCTCCGCATCGCGTCTTTGGCTGCCTCGACGGTTGCGTCCTCGGTCGTGTCCGTCCAGACGTTTTCGAGGTGGCCGTCGAGCGTCGGAATTCGGTTACAGGAGGCATCGACGTTTGCGTCGAGCCACGAGACCTCAGCGCCGTCGAACTCGCCGAGCAGTTTTCGTGATTCAGTCTCCATCTTCGTCTCCTCGCCACCGATGTGCGGAATGGCGTTGTCGATAATCTCCATCGACGAGACGCCGGAGTAGCCAGCGCCCGAGACAGCCTGCAGCGTCGAGACGGTGACGCTGTCGAGACCAAACGCGTCTTCCAGCGCAGCCAGTGGCGGCACCATCGTAATCGTCGAGCAGTTCGGATTCTTGATGAGTGCGCCGTCCCAGCTACGCTCGTCACGCTGGACTTCGATCAGGTCGATGTGGTCGGCGTTGATCTCTGGAATCGTGAGCGGGACGTCATCATCCGCGCGGGAATTCGACGAATTCGACGACACGATGTAGCCCGCCTCGCAGAAGCCGGGTTCGACTTCCTCGCCAATGCTCGAGGGAAGCGACGAAAAGATGAGGTCGACGTCGTCGGAAACCTCGCCGGGGTCTGTCTCGGTCACAGTCATCTCAGCCACGGAGTCCGGAATCGGCATGTTGATGCGCCATTTCGCCGCCTCGCGGTACTGCGAGCCAGCGCTCTCTGCACTTGCCGTGAGTGCCGCAATCTCGAATTCAGGATGCGGTTCGAGCAACTGAATAAGCCGCTGTCCGACCGCCCCAGTCGCGCCCAGGATACCTGCACGTACAGTCATACCACGTCATAGGTCGACCACCGGTCTAAACAGTTTGGAAATGGATCAGAGGTCCGCAACCGCAGCCTCGACTTCTTCGCGCGGAACCGGCGAAATCCAGTCGTCTCCAACCCACTCGTAGGCAATGTCGCCCGCGTCGTCGATGACGAACACCGACCGCATTGGCGTCGAGGTATCTGCCATGCCGCCGCGGTCGGTGAGCAGGTCGAACGCCGCCGACGCTTCGCCGTCGGTGTCGGAGAACATCCGGAACGGGCTGTCGAGATATCTGATGAAGGCATTCTGTGCGTAGGGGCCGTCACGACTCACGCCCAGCACTGGCACGTCGAACTCGTCCCAGTCTGCGCGGTCGTATCGTTTCCACCAGTTCTCGTCGATGGCCGAGAACGCAAAGCCAAAGAACACGAGGACGCCCCCACCATCCAGCGCCGCCGATAGTTCGGTCGAGCGGAACGTCTCGCCAGTGCAGAGCAACGTCTCGAACTCAGGTGCTTCGTCGCCTGTCGTCGGTGCCATACCAGCCCGATAGAGGGCAGGGCTCAAAATACCGCCGGTAGTCGCCGTCCTTACCGTGTCGGGAACTCCGAGGCCAATTGGTCGAGACGCTCCGACGGTTCGGTGACGTGTGGTGCCTGCAGCGGTGAGACGCTGATTTTCCCCTCCATAACCGCCCGCCGGTCGGTCCCCTCAGAGTCGGGGATATCGCCACTTGCGAGTTTCTCCCAGATGGGATTGACGAGATTGAGTTGATTGCCGTCCTGTTCTGAGGCGAGTTCGTAGACCTGCGAGGGCCGCGTAATCGTCATCTCGCCGTTGTAGATCCGCGTCG
>JAQCNR010000111.1 GCA_028274925.1 Halovenus sp. | reverse complement strand
CACAATCCACGTACTCCACGTGGATGACGAACCTGACTTCGCAGATTTAGCTGCAACCGTTCTCGAACGCGAACACGAGCAGTTTGCTGTCGAGACGGCGACCAGCGCCAGTGAGGGCCTCAATTACGTTGCGGACAACCATGTCGACTGCATCATCTCCGACTACGAGATGCCCGGTCAGGATGGGATCGAATTTCTCGAAGCCATTCGGGAGGAGCACCCTAGACTCCCGTTTATCCTGTTCACCGGCAAGGGCTCCGAGGCGGTTGCCAGCGACGCCATCTCGGCGGGCGTCACTGACTACCTGCAGAAAGAATCCAGCACGAGCCAGTACGCTGTGCTGGCCAACCGCGTACGCAACGCTGTCGAAGCATTCACCGCCCAGCGTGAGCGCCAGCGAAATCTCGAAGCCATCGAGTCTGCACAGGAGGGGATTGCCATTCTCCAAGACGAGCATTTCAGCTACGTCAACCAGCAGTACGCTGATCTCTATGGCTACGAGCCCGAGGAGATGATTGGCGAACACTGGGAACTCGTGTACCCCGACGAGGATGTCCAGCGCGGGCACGAAGAGGTCCTGCCGGCAGTGAAAGAACAGGGCCACTGGCAGGAAAAGACAAGGGGCGTCCGTGCAGACGGGACAACCTTCGTCAAGACGCACACGCTCTCTCTGACCGACAGCGGTGACCTCGTCTGTACCGTTCGGGATGTCACCGAACGTGAACAGCGACAGAGGCGCCTCGAAGAGACAATGGAGCGTCTCGAACTCGCAGTCGAGGGCGCAAATCTCGGCGTCTGGGACTGGGATATGCAGACCGACGAGGTGCAGTTCAACGAGAAGTGGGCAGAGATGCTCGGGTACACGTTGGATGAAATTGACCCCAGTCTCGACGCGTGGGCAGACCGCGTTCATCCGGACGATATCGACGACGCAACGGAAACATTACAGGCCCACATCGACGGAGAAACGGAGTATTACGACAGCGAGCATCGGTTGCGAACAGCGGACGACGACTGGAAGTGGATTCGTGATATCGGGCAGGTCGTCAAGCGGGACGATGCGGGCGAGCCAGTTCGTGCAGTCGGTATCCACCTCGATATCGATGAGCGCAAGCAGCGCGAAAAAGAGCTCCAGCAGGAAAAGCATCGCCTCGAAGAATTTACCAGCGTCGTCTCTCACGACCTGCGCAATCCACTGAAAGTTGCGAGCGGCCGAATTGAACTCGCACGGGACGACTGTGACAGTCCTCATCTCGAGGACGCGGACGCTGCGCTCACCCGGATGGGAGAACTGCTCGAGGACCTGTTGGCACTCGCACGTAGCGGCGACCAGATTGACGAAGTTGTCCCGGTTGCTATTCCGGACCTCACCGAAAACTGCTGGCGAAACGTCAAAACCGACGACGCGACGGTCGTAGCTGCTACTGACCGGACGATTCGCGCTGACGGGGGCCGTGTGAGACAACTGTTTGAGAATCTGTTCCGGAATGCCGTCGAGCACGGCGGCCCAGACGTGACGGTTACTGTCGGGGAACTAGAGAACGGGTTCTATATCGAAGACGACGGCGACGGAGTCCCAGAACCCCACCGTGAGGAGGTGTTCGAGACCGGATATTCGACCTCCGAGGACGGAACTGGCTTTGGACTCTCGATTGTACAGCAGGTGGCCAACGCCCACGGCTGGTCGATTCGCGTGACTGAAGGTGCTGACGGCGGGGCGCGCTTCGAGATTACCGGCGTCGAGTTCGACGATTGAGGCGCTTCCTGACAGCGAATTTGTCTCGAGACTCACTCTGGAGTTGCCCCAACGAGTGTCGACACACGCGCGTTCTCTTTGAGTTTGAGTCCGTCACCGCCGACTGACAGCGGCACGCGCGGAAGACTTGTCACCGACAGTGTTGGATGTGATGCGCCGCGTTCGAGCAACGCTGTCCGTGTCTGGAGGGTGAACGTCAACTCCGACTCGGTGAGTGACTCGTTGTATTCGATGAGATACTGTCCGGCGTCGAGACGCCACCACTCGTAGTCGTCCTCTGGGTCGCGTTTTTCGCTGTCTTGTGGACTCGTCTCCGCTGGTTCGAGTTCGCCGCCGCCGAAATCGACCTGCCCGGGACCGGTCACGTCGTAGACTTCTGTGACGGTCAGGTCGAAGCCTCGGCCCTCGCTCTGGGTTGGCTGGTGGACGATACCGTCGAGAAACTGGCTGTACTCGACCATACTAGACGTGTGCTACCAAGGCACAAAAATCCGGCCGCAGCCTACAGTTCACGATTCAGATACTCGTGGACGAAAAACTCCAGCGCGTTGACGACGTAGTGGGCGACAATGACGACCAGCAGACTCCCGGTGAGGATGTAGCCGCCTGCGAGGACAAACCCGAGCAGGCCGGTGACGACGACGCCAACCCGGCCCTGTGCGCCGTGACCGAGCGCGAACGCCAGCGACGCGACGACGGCGAGCAGCCACGGCGAGACGGCGAAGAAAGCGGCCGGAACGCCAATCAGCGCGGCGCGAAAGAGCAGTTCCTCTGCGATTGCGATGAGTGGCAACACGACGCCGAACAGCAGCAGCCAGCCACCGGGCGATGTCGGCGCGAGCATCTCACGGACACCCTCGTCGTAGGCAGCCCCCACCGCGTCGGCGAGGTTCGTCGCGAGTTCGTTGCCAGCCCACAACACCGCGCCGAATCCAACCCCGACACCGACGCCCGGCAACCCTGTCGACAGCGGTGCTGCCGTCACGCCGACTGCGTCGAGCGGGATTGCGAAGTAGAGCCCAGCAGCGACGATGACGCCGGCCATTAGCCCCTGTGTGGCGGCGACGTTTGCGATTACCATCGCTGGCGTCAGTTCGATTTCTCGGGGCGGGTCGGGATTCCGAATCTCTGCGTCTCTCGGGTGCTCAAAACTATTAGCCGTGGAATTCTCCCGGGGGTTGAGGTCTGTCACGTCGCGTGGCACTGCTCGCTGCTGTGGCACGCGTTCGGTCGGATGTTCGACAACTGGATTCGACGAGGTGGCCACTGCTTCGTTGTCGGGTGGCTCTGTGGGTCTCACCGAGTTGTCAGCGCCACCGACTGATTGCTCGCCAGATTGCAGCAGGTCTGCTGATTGTCGTGCGAGTCCGAGTAATCCGAGCGTCAACGACGCCGCGACGAAAAGAAACGGAACCGGCTGTGCCACAGTTACTGTGGGCTTGGGTTCGTGCCGCCCGCGCCGACTTCACGCTGTTCGAGCGCGCGACCGGTAATCGATTTGAGTCGGTCGACCAGCGAGTCCTTCTCGGGTTCGCCGGCCAGCGCGACTTCGAGCACCTCGGAGATGTGTGAGACCGGAATGATCTCGACTTGGTCTTTGTACTCGGGTTCGATCATCACGTCCTGCTCGTTTGCTTTCGGGATGATGATCTTGTCGATGCCGGATTTCGCGGCGGCCTCGATTTTGTGCGTGACACCGCCGACCGGCAACACGTCGCCACGAACTGACAGCGAGCCAGTCATCGCAACGTTTTGCTCGATTGGGATGTCTTCGAGTGCACTGATCACTGCCGTCGCAACCGTTACCGAGGCTGAGTCGCCGTCGACGCCACCCTCACCGACCTGGACGAACTGGATGTGGATATCCTTCTCCGAGATGTCCTGGTCGGAGAACTTCTTGATGATGGCGCTGACGTTCTCGACAGCCTCCTCGGCCATCTCCTTCAGTTGACCGGTGGCGATGACTCGGCCCGGACCCTGCGAGGGCGCGATTTCGGCCATCACGGGCAGGACAATACCGGAGTCCTCGCCCATGACTGCCAGCCCGTTGACCCGGCCGACTGCACCGCCTTCGTTGACGGTGAGTTCGTAGTCTTTCCGACGCTCGATGAACTCATCCGCGAGCTGTTGTTCGATGGACCGTGAACGGCCCTTCGCCTGCAGCACGTCCTCGCGCTCAGTGTGGTCCTTGCCTTCTGCACGGGCGATGTCGCCCGCGACCCGGACAAGGCCACCGAGATTACGCAGTTCGAGCGTGAGGTGGTCCTTTCGGCCCGCACGGCGCTGGGCTTCGAGGATGATCTCTTCCATCGCGTCCCGCGTGAAGTCTGGCAGGCGACCGTCTTTTTCGACCTCCTGAGCCACGAAGCGGGCGTATTTCCGGCGCATCTCTGGGGTGTCGTCGATGGTGTCGTCCATGTACACCTCGTAGCCGTACCCCTTGATTCGCGAGCGCAGTGCCGGGTGCATGTTCTCCATGGCGTCCATGTTCCCCGACGCCACCATGACGAAGTCACAGGGCACCGGTTCGGTCTGGACCATCGCACCGGAGGAGCGCTCGGACTGGCCGGTAATCGAGAACTCACCCTCCTGAATCGCGGTCATCAGCTTCTGCTGGGACCGAATGTCGAGAGTGTTGATCTCGTCGATGTAGAGCACGCCCTTGTTGGCCTTGTGGATCGCACCAGGCTCAACACGGTCGTGGCTCGGCGTCTCCATGCCGCCGGACTGGAACGGGTCGTGTCGAACGTCGCCCAGCAGCGCACCGGCGTGGGCACCCGTCGCGTCCTCGAACGGCGCGGTCTGCTGGTCTGCGGTGTTGACCAGCAGGTTCGGCACCATCGCGTCGTTGCCACGCGAGATGTACCTGAACGCGAGGTAGATGATCCCTGCAGCGAGGATGCCGAGCAGAATCTGCCCGACGATAATCAGGGCGTACCCCAGGATGAGGGCAATGATGATCCACATGATCACCGTCCGCATCTGGTTGCGCTTGCGCGCTTCTTCCTTGTGGGCTTCCACAATCTGTTCGCCCTTTCCGGCCGGGACCGTCCGGACTTTTGGCTCGTTGCCGTCGTCGGGGTTGTGGTAGACGAGTACGTCCTGCAGTTCCTCTTTGGGGAGCAACTGGCTCATCGCCTTCGCGAGCATCGACTTTCCTGTTCCCGGCGAGCCAATCATCATCACGTGCCGACGCTGTTTGGCCGCCTTCAGAACGATATCTCGGGCGTGGTCCTGTCCGATAACCTGGTCGACCAGTCGGTCAGGGACGCTGATGTCCGTCGAGGTATCGACTTTGAGGCCGCCGAGCAGGTCGTCGTCTTCGATCTCCTCGTCGATCTCCATATCCTCGTCGACATCGCTCCCGAGGGCTTCGTCGAGGGGGTTCTCGCTGTCGGCGTCACCGGCGACTGTTTCGGTCTCTCTCGGGTCCGACATGGTGCTGTCCTCGGGCGCGTACCCTTGGGGGTCGGAGGTTCCGTTTCTGTGCGTTTCACTGTCTTCACCGGCGGTGTCGTCCGCTGGTGGATCAGTGTCCGCTTCACTCACCGTCTCGGTCTCCGACTCGTCTTCTGGAGAGCCAGCAGTGTCGGCGTCGACCGCCGGACTGGCCGATTCCTCCTCGGCGTCGGGGACCTCGTCGGCGTCCATTTCCCGGTCGGTTTCCGGGCCATCTGATTCCTTGCTCATACAGTGGTTACTATACCTATTTTCAAGGACTGTCTACTGATATACTTTCTCCCCACCATCACGTTCCTGAACGGCAAAATGGGTTTGAGAGGGCCTCTACTTGCCAAATAGTTCCTTGTGTCGAACACCGACCATTCATATAATCTGCGTCCAAATCAGATGGTAATGGCTCCCTTCCGAGGCTGTCTGATCGGTCGGTTCCAGCCGTTTCACAGCGGCCACCGCAGACTCGTCGAACATATCGCCGCGGATGTCGACGAACTGGTCGTCTGCATCGGCAGCGCGGACGCATCACACACCAGACGCAACCCCTTCACCGCTGGCGAACGCGTCATGATGGTCCGCAAGACGCTGGAGCAGTACGATATCACTGACTACGTCGTTCCCATCGAAGACATGGACCGTAACTCCGTGTGGGTCAGTCACGTCCAGAGCATGGCCCCGGAGTTCGACGTCGCCTACTCGAACAATCCGCTAGTTGTCCGGCTGTTTTCGGAGTCAGGTATCGAGGTCAAACAGACCGAGATGTTCGACCGCGAGGCGTTGAAAGGCAGTGAGATTCGTGAGCAGATGCTCACCGGCGACGACTGGCGACAGTACGTCCCCGAACCAGTCCAGTCAGTTATCGACGAAATCGACGGTGTGGCCAGACTCCGCGAAATCGAGTGAGAGACGGTTCTGTCCCGCCACTTATATGACTCTACCAGCCGTATCTCTTGACAACAATAGCGTCTCGTCCGACGAACGTCAACTCATATGCCACACTCAGCAAAGTACATCATTCACGCGGATGTTCGCACCAGCGGCGTTGTCGAGCGGAGTGATGTCGTCGGCGCGATTTTCGGCCAGACAGAGGGGCTGCTCGGCGAGGACATGGACCTCCGGGACCTGCAGGACGCCTCGAAGGTCGGCCGAATCGACGTCGACATCGACTCTGAGGGTGGGCGCTCGTTCGGGACGGTACAGATCGCAAGCGGCATGGACCGTGCGGAGACGGCTGTGTTGGCCGCTGCGCTCGAAACAATCGAGCGAGTCGGCCCGTGCCGGGCGAACTGCTCGGTCATCAAAATCGAAGACGCTCGGGCCGCCAAGCGCCGTGAGATTGTCGACCGCGCGACGGAACTGCTCGCAGCCTTCGAGGACGAACAACTCACCAGCGACCGCCTCGTGGAAGAAGTCCGCGAACGCGTCCGCGAATCCGAAATCACCGAGTACAACGGCTTCCCGGCCGGCCCACGTGTCGCTGACAGCGACGCGATAATTGTCGTCGAGGGCCGTGCCGACGTGCGGAAACTGCTCTCTGCTGGCGTCAAAAATGCCATTGCCGTCGAAGGAACAGACGTTCCCGACGAAGTAGCCCGACTCACACAGGACCGGACGACGACAGCCTTTCTCGACGGCGACCGAGGTGGTGACCTGATTCTACGAGAACTCGAACAGGTGGGCAGCGTCGATTACGTCGCCTTTGCGCCCCGAGACCAGTCGGTCGAAGACCTCGACCGCGCTGCAATCATGGCCGCGCTCCGCAAGAAAGTCCCCTACGAGCAGGTTACTGAAGAAATGACCGCGCGGGAGGCCTTCGCGCCGACAGATGGCGGCACAGTGACGGAGGAGCCAGTCAGTGATACTGAGTCCACTTCGACTACCAGTCCAGCGGAGACGGAGGCCGTGGTTGGGTCTGACGGCCACTCGGCCGCGCACCCGGACGCGACGGCCGCGGACCAGTCGGCGACTCCAGCCGACGAAGCGGCTGACCCCGAGGAGACCAGCCAAGAGCCAACGACACTGGGCGACCACATTGCGGACGTCATCGAGGCTGGCGCTGGCACCGTTCGACTGCTCGATTCCGAGTTCGCCGTCCTCGCTGAGGCGGACGCTGACGACGCGTTTGCGGCCATCGAAGACGCTGCTGAAGTGCCACACACAGTCGTGCTCGATGAGTCGGTGACACAGCGACTGCTCGATATCAGCGCACAGCGCGGTGTTGGCCGACTCATCGGTGCCGAGACTGGCGAGTTCGTCAAACAGCCAGCAGGTGTCCGCGTTACCGCCGCCGCCGATATCGAATACTAGAGCTCGCGGATAAGCAACAGTCCGTCGCCGTCCTCGAATTCCTCCGGCAACTGTTCTTCGACCGAAAAGCCGTGGTCATCGTAGAACTGTCGGACGTCGTCGTCGATAACACGGACTGTCAGCGCCAGTCGCTCGTAGCCGTCCTCACGCTGGTCGTCACTGAGATATTCGAGCAGTTCTGAGCCGTAGCCCTGTCGCTGTTCGTCTGGGTCGACTGCCAACTCTGTGAGATACACCGTCTCCTCTGGTCCGGGCATCACGATTGCGTAGCCAACCGGCCGGTCAGCGACCGCGACGTATAGCGGCGGAAAGCCGCCGAGCGCGCAATCGAGTAACTCTCGCCAGGGCTCAGCAAGCACGTTCTCCTGAATCGCACGGAGGTGGTCACCGTCAACTGCTGTTGTCCGTGTCACGTTCATTGTTAGAGTGTGAGTCCGACCCCGGCTGCGAGTATTGCGCCAGCGAGTGCGGCCGCCAGCGTTGCGAGGAAGTTGACGCCCTGGTTCCCACAGAGCCAGCCTTCGATTGTCGCGCCGAGCAGGCTATCGACAGTCATCCCGACGACGCCGGCAGCAACGACGACTCCGGCGCCCAGCGCAGTGACGGGCTCGAAGGCGACGAAGGCAATCCCCGCAACGATTGCGGCCCCGCCGACCCCGACGAGTTCGCCCTGCCAGGTCACTGCGCCGTCAGTCCCCGGTTCGACGACACGGAGGGTCGTGATCAGCCGTGGGTTGTCGAACAGGCCGCCGACCTCACTAGAGAGGGTATCGGCCAGCGCCGCGCCGACTGCGCCGGCAAAGGCGAAGAAAAAGATTGCCTCCGGCACACCGAGTCGCCCGCTGGCTGCCGCCCCGACGACGGCAAACAGCGCGACCAGCGAGTTCGCGAGGACGTTTCCGCTGCCGCGCGCGCCCTCGTTCTCTTCGGCGATGCCGCGGTCGAGTTTGTTGTCGTACTGGTACTTCGAGGCCAGCCCACCGATTCCAAAGAAGGCAATCAGCATTGCGAACCAGCCGTAACTTCCCAGCACGATTGTCAACAGCCCCAGCAAGACACCGGTCAACATGCCGGGCAGCGAGGCGGTATCGAGCGCGAACGAGGCGTAGCCGAGCACGACAGTCACGGCCAGCGCAACAGCGATTCGTGTCGTCGAGATCTCGACTGGGAGCGCGCCGAGAAACCACAGCAACAAGACGACGCTGACCATCACGAGCACATCGTCACGTTTGAACAGCACTTCGCGGAGCAGCGCTGCGAGCAGGCTCCCACTGGCAGCGAGAAAGGCAATCGTCTGCCACGTCCCGGGGAGGGCCGCAACGCCGGTTGCGATTGCCTGGGCGACGCTGCCGGCGAGAAAGCCGCCGCCGACGAAGCCAGCAGTCGCGAGAAACGGGTCGCCGGTCCAGTATCGCACGGCCTGTCCGACGAGATTGCCGAACGAGAGCAAAAGCACTGCCCCGACGTAGATGGCGGCTGGCAGCTCGAACTCCACGGCTAACACAGCCGTGCCAGCGGCCGCGAGCGAAAATCCAGCCAGTCCGTAGAGTGCCCCGTCGCGGCGGTCACCGGGCCGCGCAAATAGCTCGAACAGCACTGTGTCGGTATCGACGACGAGCGCGGCGGCGGCGACCAGCAGGAAGGGGCCAATCGCCACAAGCGTTGCCACCGCTGGCTCGCCGACGCCGTCGACCACCGGGACGACGAATGCCAGCAGACTGACAACCATGAACGCGCCAGCACGTCTAACGGGGCCTGTCACTACCGCCGAATATTGCCGAGCAACACTTACCTTTTCCGAAGCGCCCTCTCACGTAGACTCTACTGCCGTCTGAATCTCCGGCAACACCTCGGTCACATCCCCGCGGATGTCGAAGGCTGCCGTCTCCGAGACTGGCGTCGCTTCCAGGTTGACAATCGCCAGCGTAGCGCCCCCTCGCTCGGCAATTCGGGGCAACGACGCTGCGGGTTCGACCGTCAGCGACGAGCCAACTGCAAGAAACACGTCGGCGTCCTCGGCGTACTGTTGGGCACGCTGGAGGGCAACACGCGGGAGTTGTTCACCGAATAAGACAGTGGCCGGCTTCAACACGCCGCCACAGGACGGACACTCCGGCGGGAGCTGTCCGTCCGCAATCTGCCCCTGTGCGAGTTCTAGCGGCTCTTTTCTGTCACAGCGCTCGCAGGCCACACGCTGGCCGTTGCCGTGGAGTTCGACAGTCGAGGAGCCAGCGCTGTCGTGCAGGCCGTCCACGTTCTGGGTAATCACCGTTTCGAGGTGGCCGGCGGACTCTAGCGCGGCCAGTGCGTCGTGGGCGGGATTCGGCGCGATATCCCCGCTGAACAGTTCTTCGTACAGTTCGACGCGTTTCTCCCAGAACGCCGCCGGGTCGGCCCTGAACTTGTCGTAGTGAAACTCGGAGGGGTCGTACCGGTCCCAGATGCCACCCTCGCTGCGGAAGTCTGGAATTCCCGAGGCTGTGCTCACTCCGGCCCCGGTAAATGCCACAACAGAGTCGGCCCCCCTCACTGCCTCGGTGAGTGCAGCAATCTCGTCGGTCATAGCTGGCTGTTGGGCCTGACACACAATGACGCTTTCTTAGTAGTCGAGGTCTGCCGTTGACCAGTCCAGCGCGAGGACGAAAGCAGCGCCAACCACGGCGGAAACGACGACGCCCAGAACGTCGGCTGGCGGTCGGTCGGTCGCAGCAAGCACTTCCACGACCGGCAGTCGAAGCGAGCCAACCATCAGACTCACCAGAAAGGCGAGCGTCGCTCGGCGGTAGTTCTCGAGCGCCCACCGAACCGCGTAGGCAACAGTAAAGACGCCGACGACAGCACCGGAGAGGAACGTCCCGATGACTATGGTATCTTCCAGCAGTTGTGCAGTGACGCCATCAACCACGACCCGGAGCACACCATCGATAAATCTGTTGAGGGTGCTCGTCATGGTGTTGTACTGCCCGAGTAAGAGGAGAATGAAGGCTCCGGAAATTCCCGGCAGCAACATCCCACTAATTGCGAGCGCACCGGCGGCGAACAAGATTGGGAGCGAGCTTGGGACACCCGTGCCGCCAGAAATCCCCGCAATAACGAAGGCAATCGTGAATCCGATAACCGACGCGATAATCTGTCTCGTATCGCCGAGCCACTCCCGCTCGGCGAGCACGATTGCCGACGCGCCGATCAGCCCGAAAAAGAACGCAAAGGTCGGACCCGGAACCGTTTCGAGTGCAACCTCCACGACGCGAGCGAGGATAATTACTGCCGTCACCATTCCGCCACCCAGGGCGAGCAAAAACGGCACGTCCATTTCGCGAAGGTCAGCAATCAGTGCGCTCCGAGCGTCTGCTCGGTGGAGGGCAGGGAGAGAGCCAAGTACCGCTGGGTCCAGCGCAGTCAGCGCGGCGATGAGTCGCTCGTAGATGCCAACGATGAGCGCAATCGTACCGCCGGAGACACCCGGCACGGCGTCGGCACTGCCCATTGCCAGCCCTTTGCAGTAGACAACCAGCAATCCACGCAGTTTGGTATCGCCCTCAGTCGCCACGTCTTCGCTCACTTCTCCCGTCGTCACGACAGCCCACCTCCCCACGCCGCGTGCTCGTCTTGCTCAGACTGGCGTCTCAACAGTCTCGAAAAGAGCAACGAACTCAGCTGAGTCGGGTCTTGCACTGTCCTGTCGATCCTTCGGTGCCAGTTACGTAATTCGTTGTCTGCCGCGTTCAACTGCCGACGTTGTTCTCGACAGCGACGGTGAACGACCCGACGCTGTTGGCGTTGACGACGATACTCGGCTGGTTCGCTTCGGGCGTGTGGGCCAGTTCGACTGACTCACCGGCCTGAATGCTGCGGTTGAGCGTGAACCGGGCTGTGCTGTCGCCACTCGCGTCAACGCCGGTGATTTCGACCGCCTCGCCGTCGGCAGTCACTGTTGTGTCCTCGATCGCGACCGAACTACTGGCAATGGTGACGTTGCCAGCGAAACTGACCGACACCTCGTCGGCCGGGTCGCTGACAGCCGCGGATTCGGCAACCTCGGACTCGTTGCCATCACTGGGCTCCTGCTGTGTGAGTTCGACCGTTGTTGGGTCAGTATCCGCGGTGACAACCTCCTCTTCGGTCACCTTGATGCCGCTGGCACTGAACTGCGTGCCGTCCGCACCGCTGGCGCTGATCTGGTAGGTACCGTTCGCGCGGGCGCTGACGTTCGTGTGCCCGTCATCGACACCAATCTCGTCGTAGCCCGTCGTCGAGTACGGCACAGTCGTGCTGAACTCGCCGTTCTCGTCCGTCTGGACGCGCTGGGTGTACTGGAACTGGTTGCCGTTTGCTGGCTCGATTGGCACACTGAGTGTCAGTGTCCCGCTTTCCGGCCCGTTCTCGCCCTGAATGGTCTGGCCGGGCACGCGCTCGAAGGTCTTCACCCACTTCGGATTCGTTCCGGTGAGCGCCTGCTGGGCCCGCTGTTGTGCGAGTGCCTGTAATTGCTCGCTGTTGTTCCCGCCGCCGCCGAACAGGCTGCTGAACCGCTCCGCGTAGGCCTGAGTGATTCCCGACCGCCGCAGGTCACGCTGGACAACCGACGTCCGTGCAAAGCTGACACCTTTGTCCGCGAGTTCCTGTGCCTCCGAGGTGTCCCCGCGTGGGACCGCCGATGTCTCAGACATGTGGACGACTCGGAAGTGCTCAAGTGCTTCAACCCGCTGTTCGGGGAGCACACCGACACCACCAACCTGCCGTGTTTCCGCCTGCGAGGCCCACTCTTGTGCTTCGCTTATACTCCGGAAGCCCTGCACGTTCTGTTGGACGTTCGGCCGTCTGTCGACGCCGATTGGCTGGGGCGCACGCGCACTCCCGTGATAGTGGTACAGCCGCGCGATCATCGAGTCGTAGTATCGCTGGTCGTGTGCGATGAGTTTGGTTGCCCTGAACAGTTCGTTCGCGGTGGTGATCTGCTGGTCGGTAGAGATAACTCGCTGGTAGAAGTCCGACGAACTGTACTCTCCGCTGAACTCGACCGGCGCGAAGAACTTCCCGCCGACCTGCCCTTCGGTCTCGGCCATCTGCCAGTCGATCATTACGTATCGCGTCTGCGCATTCTCTCCCTCGTCGAATTCCTCTTCGAGGTGTGTGAGTGCCTCAGACTCGTTCTGTGCGAGCAGGAAGTCAGCGGCGGGCCGTGCGCCCTGCTGGAACGGATTCGCGTTCGGAATCCGCTCTGCACGGTTGGTTATCCAGTGGCCGTAGTCCCACCACGACAGCACGCCGTAGGAGCCCTCGGGGTAGTCGTAATCGTCTGTCCGGTCGTATTTACCGAAGTAGTCCATTGCCTCGCCATCGGGATTGTTGTATTTCCCGGGTTGCGGCGTGTTCTCTTCCATCCAGGTGAGGCTCTCGTCCCAGACGATGACGTTGCCTGGTTGACTCAGGTTGTCCGCTCGGTCCGTGGCTGTCCGGTCGAGCCCGACGTAGGGCAGCCCCATCAGCGGCACAAACATCACCATCACGACGAGAGCGATAGTCAGCACCTGGTACACCTCGATAGTGGATTCATCGCTGTCTGGTGTGCCGATAGTCTTGATCATGAAGCCGGCGAGGACGGCGTTGAGTGCGCCAATCGGCACGACGAGATAGTTCCCAAACCGTGTCTGGGTCAGTGTCGCAGCGACCATGAACGCGAGCCAGAACACGAGTAGTAGCTGCTGACTCTCGGGTTCTTTCTTGAGTGCCTGTCGTCCGAGAACGATCACAGCGCCGAT
>JAQCNR010000107.1 GCA_028274925.1 Halovenus sp. | reverse complement strand
GCATCACCGAGCGTGATTCGCTCGCGTTTGTAGAGAGCGACTGCGGCCGCGATACGTTCGTTTTCGTGGTCTTCGAAGTATTCACGCACGAACTCTCGCAACGCATCGCTCTTGCCTCCGAACACACCAGCCTCAACAGCACCCTCAATAAGGAGGTCGAGGTCGTCTGGATATGAGCCGGTGATTCGTGCCATCGTTCTATTCCAGACTACGCCTTCATACTATTTATGAACTACGCCAGAATCCCATCGACGCGTTTCGGGTGGACGCCGGTCGATCGACGTTAGCTATCCCAAGGATCGGGAGGAGGCCGAGTGGCGACTACAGGAGACGGGTGAGGCTTTCGCCTCGAATTTTACCTCAACCATTATGCAGACCAGCCTGCTACTGTCCAGTATGAGCGACACGGCCTCGGAGGGGTTCGAGGATTCCTTTGCAGAGCAGCAGCGAATGCGAGAGCTGCTCTCTCAAGAGACACGCCATCTCATCCTACAGTTGATCCTCGGCCATCCGGCCCACCTCACGTCGCTGGCCGAGCTAGACTATATGATCCCGAAGAACGAGGCAGCCATCCTCGATCAACTCGAGACGCTGCAAAAGGCAGGGATCCTCGACGCCTACGTGCACGATAATGCGTCGACGCGAGATCTCCCGTCGAAGTTCTGGGGACCGACCGAACGCGGCGTCGAGATCCTCTACGAGCACAATTTCCTTCGGGGTGTCCCGGTAGCACGCGCGGTCTATGAGGAGACCGAAAAGTCCGAGCGGGTACGACGCCACGAGGCCGCACCACGGCCAACGCTCCCCGACGCCGTTCGAGAAGCGCTCGAATTTGAGGAACCAGAGTAATCCAGTGCTGCCGACCAGTCATCGATCTGCAGGATACAATCGTTGAACCCCGTCGTAATTCGTTCGATCGCGTTGTCTAGCCCCTGGTTCCTGCGATGCGAGAAAGTAGAAGTGTCGCCGATCACCACGGAGAAGGTCATTACCCAGATAATGATTATCGCGATAATGCCCCGAACGTCTTGCCCCAGCGACCCGAGCGGATGATTCCGACCGCCGAATTGGTTCGCCCCGAAAAACTCACACGGCGATCGGAAACAGTTCGACGAGCGTCTCCACGAGCGGCAACGCGTAGTCGGCATACTGGAAATAGACGAGCCCGGTAAACAGCAGGAACAGCGTCGACAGCGCCGCTGGTGTCGCGAGGGCAACGACACCAACGCGCTCGTCGAAGTCGAATCCGAGGCCGGCGACGACAGCCCAGATCGCGAGCAAGCCGGCACCCGCGAGGTTCACCAGCGCGTGCAGTTGCATTGCTTCCCCCAGCGCGAGGTCGAGCCACAGGTGGGCGAGCAGGAAAGCGATGGCACCGAGCAGGAACGTCCCGACGTACGCCCCGGCCAACCAGCGAAGGTCGGCGCTGACGGCGCGCTGGACACAGCCCAGGCGAGCGACGCCGTACAGTCCCAGCGGGACGATGGGGACGAGATACCGGACGGTGATCTGGGTGTGCAGAGGAAGCCGTTCGACGTTCATCAACACGAGTGCGACCGTCATCACGACCGCCAGCAGGTCCGTCTGTCGTGTCGGCCGGCCGAGTGCAGTCCGGAGTGCGTGGAGCGAGGTGTTCCGAAGGCGTCGGAGGCCGGCTCCGAGAACGCCGAGCAGGCCACCAAGCAGTGGCGCGACTTCGAGCAACGCGAGGTCGATCGCTTCCTGATCGGTCATCCGGTAGTTCACGTACTCGGGGATCCGGCCGCTCCTGAGGAAGGTGTGGTAGAGTCGCTCCGGTTCGTCCTGTGCGAGCGAGATTCCGGTGTCGACGTAGGACCAACCCTTTCCGAATGCCCAGGTACTGCCCTCGATGGCCACGCCGAGTATGGCCGTGAGTGCGGACAGGAGCGTCGCGATCGGGCCTGAGCTGGGGTCGGCCGGCGACTCGGAATCCGGTGATTCGGGTGCCGTCGTCCCGCCGGTTCCACTCCCTGTCGTCGTGTCGTTGGTCGTCGCTGGTGGACCAGTTCCGTCGGTCGCAGTCGACGTGTCAGTCGTCGGTTGTGATTTGGTGGGTGTCGGCGTGGGCGTCAATCCCCCGCCACCGCTTCGACTGTCGCCGCCGTCCTGGCCGCCGGTCGCGAGCGGGTCGACCTGCCCGGAGAACGAGTCCAGCGAACGGGGCGGCTGGAAGGGGTCGCCGTTGATCGCCGCGTTGGTCGCGAGGAAGGGTGAGAGTGCGACGAGGAAGACGAGGGCCACGACCGCGAGGTGTTTCGGGTGGTTCGAGCGGGCTGTCGCGAGGTCCGTCGGGATGAGGACGGCAAAGACCACGAGGGCTTCGAGTGCGTGGAGCCACGCCCACAGCGCGACGACAGCGTAGGCGAGCGCACGCAGGCTGAGTGCGCGTCGTCGTGTGTCTGCGGCCCTGCTGAAGTAAAAGGCCCCGATGACGGCGACGACGGCCAGCCCCGAGAGCGCGTGGCGTTTCGGGATCGACGCCCAGAACGCGACTGGCGAGGCGAGTACGGTCATAGCGCCGAAGAAGAGGCCGACCCGGCGTCCGTGTGCGTGGGTGAGAACGCGGTAGAGGACGACGCCGGCGAAGGCGACGGCAAGCATTCCCGTTATTTGGAGCGCGAGGAACGCGGTCCAGCGGTTGGGGAGGGGCGCAGCGACGAGGGCGCTTGCGAGAAAGGCCACCAGCGCGAGGGCCGCACCCGCGATGGCGAACGGCTGGTGTCGGTCGAGAATGCGGCCGAGGCGGTCGAACAGGATGGCGAGAATCCCGGACCACGCCGCGGCGAGGACGAGTCGGAGGTCGAAGAGGGCGGCGAGCGCGTCGAGAAGCCAGAGGACCGGCAGGGAGAGGAAGATGTGGGCGTAGTTGCGGGCATAGACCGCGCCGTCGGCGTACCAGAGGCCAGGCTGGGAGCCTAACGTGAGCGAGTAGGTGATTTTCGTTATTTCGAGGTGGCCGTCGGCGACGTTGACCAGCCCATTGGCCATGGCGTAGCTGTCGGTGAGGAACACGCCGACCCGCCAGTAGGTCGCGAGGACGGCGAGCGTCCCGAGAAAGAGGACGACGCCGTAGCGGTCGCCGAAGAGGGCACGTCCGAGTCGCCGTCGCCAGCGGTCGACCGTCTCGGGGAGGCCTTGGGGGTCGATTCGTGTGCGGTCCGACAGTCCTGTCACTGCCCTGTTGTCCGCGCACAGACTAAAAAAGAGTTTGCAGCGTGTTGGCCCCCATCAGGTGTCGGGGATGCCGATGTGGGTAAACTCGTGGCGATGATGATGTCGACTCTCGATCCGGTATATAGAAATCTAGAATTCGGCAATCTATATTTCCGAAATCGTGAACTCTTCTCAGAACTGGTTGGCGAGGGTGCCGTGACTGATCTCGAACGCACGACCGACCACGTCCGGTGTAGTGACGAACCAGCCGACGCGACGACACAGTACGTGGTATACACTCAGTCTGGCTTCACCGACAATCTCACACGGACAGCGAGCGAGAAGACGTCCTGCTCTGTGGTCTCACGGAATGTCGTGAACGTCCTTTGAGGGAAGCGCGTTCGACAGCGGTCAGACGGCCGTGCGACGACTGTCGCAGACCTTATATTCGGAGGTCGAGTTATCAGGGCTAATGACGACGGGCTGGCGGTACCGGGTTGCGAGCGTCTTCGGGACCGCTGGCCTCACTGCCTTCGCAATCTGGTTCGTCAACTACCCGTTGCTCCAGCGGGCGTTCGGTCGGGTGCCGGTACTGGGTCGACCGGCTCCGAACGTCCTGTCGAACGGCGAGTTGACGTTGGCTGTTGCGACGACGCTGCTCGTCGGACTGGCCGCGATGTGGCCGCTGTTCAAACCCCGGCCGCGTCGGGTGCTGGATACGATCTTGCTCACCCAGAAGCGCGTGGTGCTGGCGATGGTCGGGCTGGCCGCGCTGGGGTATTTCGATTACGACTACCGGCTCCCGCGGGCGACGCTCCTGATGGCCGCGGTCTTTCTCGTGCTGTGGTTGCCCGCCTGGATGGTCGCCATTCGTCGCCGCCCCAGCGAGCGGTCGCGGGCGATCATCGTCGGCGACGATCCGACCGCGATGGAAGCGATCCTCAAGGAGACCGACCTGCCCGTGATCGGGTACGTCTCGCCGCCGTCGTCGTACGAAGCGGCCGGCGAGGTCGTGGCCGGAAAACCGGAACTATCCGACGGTGGTGCGGTGACGACGCGGTTGGACGAGTTGTCGAACCTCGGTGGGTTGTCGCGGCTGGACGAGGTGCTCGTGAAACACGAGATCGACACGGCGCTGTTGGCGTTTGCGGATACCGACCGCGCGGAGTTTTTCGGGACGCTGGACACCTGCTACGAGCACGGCGTGAGCGCGATGGTCCACCGGGACCACGCCGACGACGTGTTGACTGCTGGCGTAGCTGGTGGGGAACTGGTCGAGGTAGATCTCGATCCCTGGGACTGGCAGGATTACGTGGTCA
>JAQCNR010000083.1 GCA_028274925.1 Halovenus sp. | reverse complement strand
GGACGGCGAGGGGTCGGTTATCAACATCGCGAGCGTCGGCGGACTGGTCGGACTCCCTCGCCAGCACCCCTACGTCGCCTCGAAACACGGTCTCGTCGGGATAACGAAGAGCATGGCACTCGACTGGGCACCGGATGTCCGTGTCAACGCAATCGCGCCCGGCTACGTCGAGACTGAGTTTGTGGAGGAAGCACTGGAAAACGAGTCGATCAGAGAGTCGTTGCTCGACCGAACACCCCTCAATCGCTTCGCCGCGCCGGCGGAGATGGCCGGGCCAGCCGTGTTCCTCGCCTCGGACGCGAGTTCGTACGTGACCCGAAGCTGTCTGACCGTCGGCGGGGGCTGGACCGCGCAGTGATTAAGCCCGTGCAGACCTGTTCACCAGTATGAACCGGCGTCGGGGTGCTATTGTGCTTGCGGTTGTGCTGCTCGTGGTCGGCCTCGCCGGCTGTTCGCTGCCGACACCGGAAGACAGCGCAGGACCACAGCAAGCCGACAACGCCTCCGTCGTCGACTCTGGCGTCGTGAATCAGTCGACCAACGAGACGACCAGCGACCCACTCGCCGAAACGTGGGCCACACTGTCCGAGGACCGCGTCTACAACCAGACGGCACACCTGCTGGGGTCAGACGCGCCGAGTCCAGAGATAACGCTCCGTGAGTTCGACTATCAGATAGCTGCGGGCCAACAGCCAATTTTCGCGTATCTGGGCCTGACGGACCCAGAGAAAGACACGGTCGACGGGTCAGTGCTGGGCGTAGCTCTCGGCTCGGAGTCCGTCAGAATAAACGAGACGTTCGCCACGATGAATCGCAGCGAGCGACAGACAGACGCGAGCCTCACGCTGGTGTTGGTGCACGAGTTCGCGCACACGATTCAGGCAGCGGAGCGCTGGGACCGGCCGGACTGGACGCGCGAACTCCCGGCCGAACGCGGGTCGATAGAGCGCCGACTACTGTCTCGCTCGCTAACCGAAGGTGGCGCGGTGTACACTGCAGATGCCTACGCGGCAAGCGTCGGGAGCGAGCGGAGTCAGGTCAGTCGCTACGAGCGACGATACCGGACAGCACCCTCGGACGAGGTGTTCTTGCTCGCGCCGTATTACCACGGCGGGCAGTACTTCAGGGCTGCCGTCGACGCTCCAGCAGCCCTCAACGACATCTACGAGGAAACCCCACCACGAACGACGACAGAACTGCTCCATCCCAACAAGACTGAGTTCGAGCCGACACCGCTGAACATCACCACCACGGTCCGCCGGAGTGGCTGGGAGGTCGAGGAGCGACAGCGCGCCGGTGAGATGTTCATCCATCTGAGTATCGGCGCACACCTCGACGTCGACCGCGCAGAGAGCGCAGCAGCGGGATACGCGGGTGACCAGCTCGTTACCTTCAAGGGAGAGAGTGGTGCGCAGTACGCCTGGGCGACACACTGGCAGTCGGCCACGGACGCACGAGAGTTTGCCACCGCGCTCAACGAGACACTCGCTATTCGAACGGATAGCCGGGCCGAAAACGTCGGCGTCCGGCTTCTTAGCGGCCACACTGTTGTCATGTTGACTGGTAACTCAGGGCGTCGTGAGCTAATTACCGTTAAGGGTAGTGGTACAGCTCTGGAGATTACCGTGGGAGAACGAGCACAGCAGTCAGCCCGTATCGAACTCCCGAGCGCAACGAGACACCCTGCTGGTGTCTAACAACTCAGGCGTCCGCTCGCGGAATACTGAGCGTCACGACTGTTCCCCGTGGGTCGTTGTCGGCAATCGAGACGTTGCCGCCGACACGGGTCACGAGCCAGTGGATAGTCCACAGGCCGATGCCGCTGCCGTGTAACAGCGAGCCTTCTTGGCCTTCCCGGAGCACTTCCCGTTCCATGTCGGGGATGCCTGGGCCGTCATCGGCGACACAGACCTGGACGCGGTCATCGCCGTCAGCGGTCACGGTGAGGTCGACACGTGGGGTGGCAGTGTCGTTGTGTTCGATTGCATTTTCGACGAGTTCACCGACAACGAGTTCGAGAAACTCGGCGTTACCCCTGAGATGAACGTCCTCGACAGTGAGGTCGATTGTGGCGCTGGAATAGGCAGCGGTGTACTCTTCGCCGAGGTCGGTCAGAATGTCGCTAACAGCAACAGTGTCCGTAACGTCGACTTCCTGTGTGATTGCGCCGAACTGTCGAACTTTCTGGCTGATACTGCTCAGGTCGTCCGAGCCAGCCCGAATCTCGCGGACGCTCCGTAGTGCTTCGTCGACGGAGAACTCCTCAAAGGCAGTGTCGTCGGAGTGAGCCAGCGTCTCCAGTTGCGATTCGAGGTGGTCCGCGTAGCCGCCGACCACAGTGAGTTTGTTCCGGAGATTGTGCCGGAGGACGCGGTTGAACACCATCAGGCGCTGTTCGCGCTCTTTGCGCTCGGTGATATCCCGGACCGCACCGCGGAGTTTCTGGGTGTCTTGCTCCTCGACACGCTCGCCTTCCATTCGAATCCAGCGGGTCCGACCAGCAGCAGTGACAATCCGGGTTTCGAGGTCGAACGGCGTCCCGTTCGTCCGGCAAGCGTCGATGGCGTCGCGAACCGTCTCGCGGTTCTCGGGATGAAACCAGCTAAGACTCTCGTCGTAGGATGGCTCGAAAGACGACGAGACGTCGTAGAGGTCACGCAGGCCGTCGGTCCAGTAGATCGTTTCCGTCGAGAGGTCGAGTTCCCACCCCCCGACATCGGCCTGTGCCTCAGTTCGGCGGATATGGTCGCGCTCGCGGCGCAGTTCGCGCTCGCGTCCTTTCAGTTCGGTAATATCTCGGCCTTCAGGGATGAGCAGCGTAATCTCGCCGTTCTCGTCGGTGACCGGCCGCACAGAGAAGTCGATGAACGCCTCGCGGTCAGCCCCGCGGATAGACATCTCGGTCCGAACGAACTCACCGTCTGCAGCCCGTTCGACCGCGTCTGTGACCTCTTCGCGGACTGCTGGAGAATGCTGGAACCACGGCGCCTCCCACACCTTCGAGCCCATAACATCGTCGGCCTCGATCCCACCGAACTCCAGTGCGGTGTCGTTGGCTTCGATGAGCGTCCCGTCGGGTTCCATCAGCCCCGTGAACTGGTAGGTGTTGTTGAACACGGCCTCGAAGCGGCGCTGGCGCTGTTTGCGTTCGGAGATATCCCGACCGATACCGACCAGTCCCAGCGACTCGCCCGCGTCGTCGGTCAGTTTCGCGCCGGTGAACTCGTAGGGAATCGTCTCGCCGCCCTTGGTTGCAAAGTGAGCCTCGACAGTGACCGTGGTGTCCTCCTCGAACACTTCGGCGATAGCGTCGTAGATTGTCGCCTGTTCGTCGGGAGCGAAAAACTCTGCCGGGTGCATCTCGGCAATCTCCTCGTCGCTGTAGCCGGTGACCTGCGAGAAGCGGTCGTTCCACCGGAAGAAGTTGCCGTGTTCGTCGAAGGCGTAGAACACGTCGGGCAGTGCGGCGAAGATACTCTCGGTGAGTGCGCGCTCCTCGCGGAGTTCCCGGGTCCGCGCAACCCGTTCGAGCGCCGTCGTCGTGTGCTCAGCCAGCGTCCGCGTCACGTCGATGACCGTTTCGTCGAATTCGATTTCCTCGGTGCCACCGACCCCGATCAGCCCGTACTCGCCGAGTGGGAGCAAGATAGCACTGGTCAGTGAGTTGTCGTCCGAGACAGCCTCGGGCGTGTATTTTGTCGGTTCACCCGCCCGGAACACCTCGTACTCGTAGCTGTCCGGGCCGAACGACCCGACAAATCCCGGATATGTTCGTCATTCAGACCACCCTCTCGCTCGCGGCCGGTCAGCGCGAGCGCGCACTCGAACTCGTCGAGAATCTGGTCAACCACTCCCGCGAGGAGGAGGGGACCGTCCGGTACCGGGCAACAGAGAGCCTCACAGAACCGGAGACGCTGCACTTCTTCGAGCAGTACGAGGACCGCGCCGCCGCAGAGCGACACACGGAGTCGTCGGTCTATCAGGAGTTCGCCGAGGCGCTGCCGGAACTGGCCGACAGAGAACTCGAAACAATCCAGTTCGAGACCGACGAGGTCGAAATCTTCGAGTACAGCGCCGCGGACGCGGCAGCGTGAGTGTGCCGAACCGATTCGTTCGTCCCGGGCGTGGACATCTTCGGCGTCTCTATCGACGGGGTCTACAGCCACTGAGAGTTCGTCACCCAGCACGACCTCTCCGACTACGTGCGACTGTGCTGTGAGCACCCGGACCCCGGACTCGGCCGGCTGGTAGGTTCGACCCGCCTGACCCTCAGCCCCCGAGTGCAAGTCGCAGCGACCGCACCCCCAGCCCAAGCAGTCCGAGGCCGACAACTGTGCCGGTCACGAACTGGATGAGATTGCGACGAATGACCTCGGATTCGGTCCCACGACTGAGCAGCACCTCCTCACCGCCGACGGTCGCTTCGATACCACTGCCCCACTCCTCGGGAGTATCTTGCACGACTGCGTTGCTGACGTGGACGGTATCGTTCGGTTCGAGTCGTTCCTCGCGATACTTGACGGCGCTTTCCTCGTCGTCCCACCGCTCGAGTGAGCCATCGAAATCGTCACCGTCGAGTTCGGCCAACCGGTCTCGAACGTCCTCGGAGAGGCACTCTCCGCGACCAATCTTGTGGACCTGTTCGCCCATGTGGCCGGTGATATCGAGGTCAGCGTCCGTCGGGTCGACGGCCACCCGGCCGCCGTCGCTGATGACGAACTCCCGGCGAATCTCGTCTGTCTCAGCCAATCCCCACGTCGTCTCCGGGGTGCCGTCGACGGGACTGTTCGAGACGTCCACGTCCAGTCCCTCCTCGTCGTCGGTGTAGTGTGTCGAGGCTTTCTCGACCCAGAGTTGACAGAGTAGTGCTTCTTCGCCCGAAAACGGTGCTGTAAACGCGCCCGCCTCTGCCGAGGCAACGGCAGCCCCGTCGAATTCGACCGGTCCGTCGGCCTGTGGAACTTCGCGCAACGGCGTCGTGTCGGTCCGGTACAGCGACAGACCAGTCCGGAGTTTGCCCAGTCCGGCGAGGAGCAGGCCAGCACCGAGCAGAGACATCACGCCGCCGATGAGAACACCATCCAACGCGAGTCCGTTAGTCACTGCCGCTCACCCCTCGCTATTCGCGTGTCATCCACACCACCCAGTCGTCCCATACCTCCGGTGAGCAACGCCCGGAGAGTAAAGGTTTTGTCAATAAATCTGTATTACGCCGAATACTGCGCAGGGACAACGCTGCAGACATACTGCTCGCCGGGGGTGCTGTTGTCAGTTGGCCGGGCGAGTGAATGCAAACAGAGGCACTGCTGCAGCGATTCAGCCAGCTCCGCTCGGCTTACCGTTCGTCCTCGTCTCGGTGGGTGGCCCGTTCTCGCCAGCCTTGCTGTTGTCTGCGTTCCGTGATGTGCTCTCGTCCATCTGCGAGGTCATCTCGAACGGCCTGTTCGAATCCACTCACCTCGTTCAGAAACTCTCGCCTGAACGACTCGACAATCTCGTAGGACCACTTGTCCCCAAAGACACCGATCGGTAACACGTCATCGCGGAGCGTGTTGGCTCGGTCCTCGTGTCCGGCCGCCCTGAGTATTGCTTCGGCGTCGTGGAGGTGGTCCATCCCCCGACCGATAGCGTGGTGGAACTCGAGCAGGTTCCCGTATCCCCGGTAGAGATTCTCGACACCGAGTTGTAGTTCGTGAAGTGCGTGCTGTTCCTCCTCTGTCAGGTCAATGTTAGCAATCCCCATACAGTAGTATTATAGTTGATGTATAAAAAACAGCCACCGCCTACTGCAATCAAACGGCTGGACTTGGCTGGTGAGTTCCACAGCACCCGCTCCCAGCAGGCTGAACGGAGGAATGCCCAGCGCGAGACCATGCTTTCTAACATATCGAGGGATAGCCCCGAAAGGTTAAAACAATTGTACAGCAATTGAGGTTCCTAAGCAACGTAAGAGAGGTATTGTGCGCAATTTCTGATATTCTGACAGTAGTAGCCGTCGAAAAGGCAACTTATAACCGATTCCGATTACAGGGTCGACATTCCACGGCCGATCTTCCGGATTCTCCCGTTTGTTATCGTGATTCTCGTGTTGATGTTCGTCAAGCGAACCCGGATTCCGGCCGCGCTCGGTGAGCACTACGACGACGAGGAGTGAACCGCCACATTTTGATCAGTGCCGTCCCTCACACCAGTATGCAACTCATCGTGACCGGCGGTCTCGGCGCGTCGGGGTCGTGGATTGTCGACCGACTCGCGGGACCACACGACGTGCTCTGTCTCGACTACGACCTCCCAGACGACGGCCGCGACGACGTCGACTACCGCGCGGTCGACCTGACAGATACCGGCGCAGTCTTCGATATCGTCACCGCAACCAAACCGGACGCAATCGTCCACTGGGCCGCGATACCGGTCGCCGGGACTCGCGCCGGAACTGAACTCTACCAGAACAACACGCTCGCGGCCCACAACGTGCTCACGGCCGCCGGCCGCGTCGGTGCAGACGTGGTGCAGGCGTCCTCCGACGGCGCGTACGGCTTCTTTTTCGCAGCAGAGACGCCCGTACCGGACGAACTTCCGATTACCGAGACGCACGCGCTGCGTCCGGAGGACGACTACGGACTCTCGAAAGTCGTCACGGAGGAGATTGGTAAGACGGTCGCACGGCGTGACGGTATCAGTGTCGCGTCGCTGCGTCCATCGTGGATTCAACTGCCGGCGGAGTATCCCTGTCGCGACCCGGAGTACCTCGACGACCCGCACGCAGGAGCGGGGAACTACTGGTCGTACGTCGACGTCCGCGACGTGGTCGATATGGTCGAGGCGGCACTCGACGCCGAGTTCGAGGGTCACGAGGCGTTCAACTGCGTGGCCGAGGACAACGCGCTCGGCGAGCCGCTGCTGGAACTGATAGACGAGCACATCGGCGGGGTGCCCGACGATGCGACCGTCGAGTGCGACGCCTCTGCGTACGCTACAGCGAAAGCAACACGACTGCTCGGCTGGGAGGCGACTCGCTCCTGGAAAGACGTGGGAGGGTCTGTTTGAGAGGTTGCACACGGCTTTGTTCGCAGGGACCGGGACAGCACGATTTGCACTCGAATACTAGAATACCGTGACGAGCGAAGCGAGTCGTGGTTTCACCGGAAGACGCCACGCGTCTTCCGAGGCCCCGCTCTCTTCGCTCGCGGGGACGGGGACAGCGTGCTACGCAGGCTGGCCCACCCACCCGCTACGACGCGCATGGGGCGCTTCGGTGTTTGCCCATCACAAAGCAACTCGAACCTATATCGCCTGCTGAGACGAAAGAGATGTACCTCGAAGCGCGAAAGCGCGAAGTATCGCAATCGACCCTCGACGGCTATCACTACCGTCTCAAGCCGTTCGTCCAGTAGGAGGACGTCACGAATCTTAACGACCTGACGGGCCGCTCACTCCACGGGTATCTGCTCTGGCGGAAGGTAGACGGTGACCTGAAGACCATCACACTCAAGGGGCAACTCTCGGCCCTCCGAGTGTTTGTGAAGTTCCTCGAATCCGACGGTGCACTCGGTATCGGATATATCGATGAAGACAGCCCGGTTGGCCAGATATACGTAGAAAAGAAGGAAGAAAATCCCTTCTACCGGGAAGCAACGTTCGTCTCGACCGACGAACTTCTCGACAAACTGGAAGCCGCTGGATTCACTGACTTCGAATTCGTTCAGACCATCTTTCGGTGGCCCGGCGAAATCGACGAGCCAGAATCTGTCGAGACGGGGTACGGTGACGGGTCGTTCGTGGGCATCCGGGCAACGCGGTAACAGGACAGCTGGCTAAATGTGTTCGTTCCCCTGGTCTGGTAGCGGTACTCTTCACTGAGCTGCTCCCGAGATTATCACGCATATTTCGAACTCGACAACACATCCTGGAGTGGCAGGTAAAATAGAAGGTGTTCTCGACCAAGTCGACCGGCAGCGGGGCGCTGATCACCGCCGTGTATCATCGTTCGAGCGACAAGATTGTTGTAGGCGAAATTCAGCCTGAAGTAATCGTGCACGAGCTCGTCGGGCAGCGCCGTGGATAGTTCTTCGTAGAGCGCTTTTCCTTTCGCAGTTGCAGTCTCACAGCCTGGTTCCGGGAAAAACTCTCTCGCGAAAAACGGGTAGATGTCCTCGGGAGCGAGCTCTCTCGAAAACACATCGACGATCGACGAAAAATCCTCCTCGAATGCTTCCTCGCGGATCAACTCGGCGGAGGGGTCGACCGAGCGCCACTCAGGCGATGGCTGATCCTCCGATCGATCCTGATAGAAGTCGATACAACAGTCTGGATAGCCGTGGAGTTGGCCCTGATACCGTTCGAAGGTCTCGATTGTATCGTTCACGACCGAGTCGATATTTTCCTGCAGGATATCTGTCGGCTCTGGCGGATCGTCCTCTCGAAACAGATATATCCGGGAGCCGTAATGGAGTCGATTCTCTGTCCGCAGCCATTCCGGAACGACGAAACACCGACCCGGAAAACCCTGGTCGAGATAGCTGACTTCCGGCATGCACTGTAATTTCCGACGAAGTCGTTTCGACTGGTCCCAGAGGTTCTGCTCCGAGATCGAATCGATCTTCACTCGAATGTCGTTGCAGGTCTTTCGGGCGTCTTCCAGCATCTGTGGTCGGTAGCCGGCCGTCGACTCCGTATCAGGATGCTGCAAGGCCTGCAACTGGCCACCGAAGTACGTCTCGTCGAGTTGAATACTCGCTCCTCGTCGCTGACCCGCAAGTACTGCATAGCCGTCGAGGGCTGCGAAGGTGGGTAATCGTCCGACTTTGTGTGAAAGGGTCATAGTGATCCGAATTGTCCTTGAGGACGCTCGTCTGTATTTGTCTGTGTATATGTAATAATCATTGATATTTTAAACCACCGTGTGTTCCCGTTCTCCTGATAGTGATTATTGCGAGTCTGTCCCGTCGGGTTCCAATAGAACCGGCCTATTGGGGCCGAAACAGCCTCGTTTTCGCTGCCGTCCTGAAAATCGCTGCTCTAACCAGTATGAAAGCTCACAAATTCGCCAACAGAACGGGTTTCGGGTTGTGACTCGGTCGAGTCATTGCCGACACTGTTGGCTGACTACTCGTCACGTCGGTACCGGAGTAATTGTTAGTTACCTACAGATAACTCAGGTAAATATATGAACACACCAGAAGGCGTAGATGGCAATATGAACACAATAACAGGTGCAAAGCAGTGACTGCGGGATAGCACAAGTGTTGGACCTACAGAAGGATATTCCGAGATAGGGCCTATCCCGAAGTCAGTCTCCCTCGCTTGGAGAAGGCTTGGTCCACCAACTCGTCGGCTTCCCAGTTCTCCTCTCGTGTGATGTGCTGTATCTCGAATTTCTCGAATTCGTCAGCCAGTTCCTGTACGTGGTTACGCAGTGGGCGGAGTTCTGGCACACTCATCCCAGACTCACCACGGACCTGCTTCACGATTACCTCGGAGTCACCTCTCGCCTCGACCTCGGCGCATTCCTTCTCGGAGATGAGTTCTAAACCTTTGATGAGAGCGCGATACTCGGTTCGGTTGTTGGTTGATTCCTCGATGTGTTCGCTCCCCTCCTCAGTCCAGTCGTCGGTCTGCACGATGTATCCGGTTGCCGAAGGACCGGGATTTTCTGGACGAGGTCCTCCATCGAAGTGGATGAGAGCAGGTGTGGTCAGCTCGACACCCAACCTGTGTTATCTCGCCTGTTATTCGCTTGATACGTGATTCTCTGCGTTTCTGAGTCCATCATCATTTCCTCTCAGATAATACTATCACAATCGGGTGGATTCAGAGATTCCTAAGCAGTAACGAACTCTCATATGCCTGATGGCATATCGCAGCAATCTTCGGAGTCGGGGTGCCCACTTCTGTGACACCGCGTTCGACGCGCTGTATAAGAATACGCCGCTCAAGGCTTGTACGCTCGACTGACAGCAGTACGCGACCTCGGGCCGAAAGACTCTAGATTCCCCGATACGTTTCGGTAATTGCAGAACGCCGGACGTGACGGGGTACGTCCAGTGACCGGTTGCCTTCGCACGAGGTGAATCCGAATCGCAGGACGGCGTCACCGCTCTCGGTCATTATTCGACCGGCAACAGGATGCCGCCTCCCGGATTGTGAACCACGTCCGGAAATGCTCGTGGTTCGAGAGAGCGGAGCTCTCTCGTCATCACGAAACGGCGGAGCCGTTTCGAACGACTTCGCTGCGCCTTTCCGGCCTCGTTCAAATCCGTCCGTCGTCGCATTCTGGATTCTGACGGTTCGCGTTGCTCACCGGTCAGAATCACAGATATGCCGCCTCCCGGATTTGACACTTCCGGTGAGGAAACCTCACCGACTCCCCGTTCGCTGACGCTCACGGGGACGGGGACAGCAGCAACGTGGTGCGCTTCCCCGATTGGCGTGGACTCGTTCTGCGGAGATGCCAAATATGGCAGAACTCGAACACTTGAGTCCCGCCGAGGCAAAGCGAATGTTCCTCGCACAACGAGAAGACGAAGTCACAGAAAAGACGCATCAGGTCTACCACTACCGTCTCAAGCCGTTCGTGAGATGGTGTGATGAAGAGAACATCGGCAATCTCAACGAACTGACGGCCCGTTCATTACACGAGTATCGGCTCTGGCGTAAGGAGGACGGCAACCTGAAGACCATCACTCTCAAGGGGCAACTGTCGACCCTCCGAGTATTCATCAGGTTCTGCGAATCTATCGACGGCGTCAAGCAGGGTTTGCACGACCAGATACTCATTCCCTCAGTTGACGACGAGGAAGCCGTCAGCGATACCCTTCTTGAATCGGATAGAGCGAAGAAGGTTCTCGACTATCTCAACAAGTACGAGTACGCTTCGAAACGACACGCACTCCTAACGATACTGTGGCATACAGGTTGTCGAATGGGAGCCGCACACTCGCTCGACGTCTCCGATTTCGACGTAGAGGAGCAGGCAATTGAAATTCGCCATCGGCCAGAGACGGATACGAACTTGAAAAACAAGAGGTCGGGAGAGCGAATCTGTGCGCTCTCGGAAGAGGTCTGTGAGGTTCTGGAAGACTACATAGCCGTGAACCGAGATGATGTGACCGATGACCACGGGAGAGAGCCGCTATTCACGACTAACTACGGACGGATGCACCGTTCGAAGATTCGGGAGATGGTGTACGCTGTAACACGCCCCTGCGCATACGACCAATCCTGCCCCCACGACCGTGACCCTGACACTTGTGAAGCAGCAACCTACACACAGGCGAGCAAATGTCCGTCAAGTGTGTCGCCTCACGATATTCGTCGGGGGTCA